>NZ_JBHION010000008.1:0-101656 GCF_042195515.1 Bartonella sp. CB10SXKL
GAGGATTTAGAAGCATTCAAAACATTATTAGAGATGATTAGCGAAGCGCAAAGAAAAGAAAATGCTACTGTTGTAGACAAATGTTAGAAAATCCTATTCCCTCACTTTTATCCACGTATCCCGTACTTTAAAAAAGATATATAAAATCAATAGACTGTGTACAGTAAAAAGAAACATGGTACGCCCAAGGGGAATCGAACCCCTGTTTCCGCCGTGAAAGGGCGATGTCCTAACCGCTAGACGATGGGCGCAAACCAATGATGAGGCTTATAGAGAGGATCTTTTTACTTCGCAAGCCCTCTGTGTCATTTTTTTTGAAAAAAGTGTGTTTTATTGAATAATTTTTGAGAAACTCTTGTTTGAATCATCTTATTTTCTAAGATTTTTTGTAGAAAAAATGTAAAGTTATCATCATTGATAGAAAGTTTTGATGTGGGTATCATCTCAGCAAATGATATTTGCATTTATTTTCAGTTTGAAAAGTAGGCAAAAATGATCAAAACAGCATTTTAAATGTATTTATTTTTTACATATTTTATCGTTTGTTATCTTTGTTGTCACATGAGAATATTATTTAACTTGCTTGAAAGAGCCTTTATACGGAAGATTTCTCATTTGAGCTTATCATAAAGCAAAAACTGTATAATTTATAAAGTAGAAATACAATATTTATTACCAAATTAACAAATAATACCAATCATACAAAAGTTTTTTATGAATAATCCATAGATTACTTACAATTTAACAAAATATAAATAGATACCCGTATAATAAAAATGAAAATATTAAATCAATTTTTATAGAATATATTAAAAATATTTTTTATATTTACTTTTACATGTCTGTAAGAAAGTTAAGATTAAAAACCCTTCATTTGCTCTTTTATATATTGAGAAGGTTCTTGATTTGAAAATGAATTAGCGTGGATAAAGGGTAGATTGAGTTTTTTCTCATTTCAATTCGCTAGTTTTTTAAAGAGGTGGCAATAAGTTGAGATAAAATATTCAAATTTTGAAACTTTATTCTCTATATTTATAATATTTCAGAATTATGGTGTGCGCATATTAAGTTTTGTTTTTTACTTTAATGTAAGGTTCTATTTTGATATATGAGTGCGTTAAGATTTTGCATTAAAGATTTATATTTAAAGCTATGGAATGGTAGGAAGAAATGTGTTATTATGTACTGATCTACTTTATTTTATCCATTCTCTTAATTTATCATATAAAAGAATGTTTTTTGTTCCATACTTGTTGATTTAGAAGAGATGTTTTATTCTTTCTTACTAAGTCTTCAATATTCTTTAACTTGTTATTGATTATTTTTTAGAACTTTTCTTTATGGAAACTTGCATTTATCAGTTTTACAGATTTTCATTCTGAATTAAATATTTTATAAAGATTCTGAAATCTTTGAAGACAATAAATATTATATTTTTAGGAATGTTGATTGAATAAGCGGGGATAATTCTATTGGAAAAAATGAAGTGAATAGAGCGGGGTATTTCTTTTGTTCTTATGGATGTAAATATTCTTTGTGTTGATTGGCACATCATTTAAACGATTTTTCAATGAAGATAGGGATCAGTGGTTAATAATGGCAGAAGCTTTAAAAGTTGGTGTTGCGGGACTTGGTACGGTTGGTACTTCAGTTGTTCGAGCTCTATGTGAAAAAGCGAATAGTTTAGCTTGTCAATGTGGGCGATTCATCAAAGTTGTTGCTGTTAGTGCGCGCGATAAAGGCCGCAATCGTGGACTTGATCTCAGTGATATAAAATGGTTTGACTCACCTGTGGAGTTGGCTGCTTCTGATGAGATTGATGTTTTTGTAGAGTTAATTGGTGGTGAATTGGATGTGGTGTATACCGCTGTTAAGAGAGCGCTTGAGGCGGGACATCATGTTGTAACAGCCAATAAAGCTCTTCTTGCTCGACATGGAGTAGAGCTAGCTATAATTGCAGAAAAAAAAGGTGTTTTTCTTCATTTTGAAGCAGCTGTTGCAGGGGGGATTCCTGTCATCAAAGCGATGAGAGAATCACTTGTTAGTAATCGCATATCGCGAATTTATGGTATTCTCAATGGAACCTGTAATTATATATTAACACGCATGTTTACGGAAGGTCTTTCATTTAAAGATTGTTTAGCAGATGCACAGAGACTTGGGTATGCTGAAGCAGATCCAACTTTTGATATTGAGGGAAATGATACTGCTCATAAATTAGCTTTGTTGACAAGCTTGGCATTTGGAACAGCTATTTCGTTAGATGATGTTTATGTTGAAGGAATTCATAATATTTCGCAAATTGATATTCGAGCAGCTGATGAATTGGGGTATCGGATTAAGCTTTTAGGGGTTGCATTAAAAACGGATTCTGGAATAGAGCAACGCGTTCATCCAACAATGGTACCAGCATCCTCAATGATTGCACAGATAAATGGTGTAACCAATGCTCTTTCTATTCAAAGTGATTTATTAGGTGAATTACTGTTTTCTGGTCCTGGCGCTGGAGGAAAGGCAACAGCATCAGCCGTTATTGGTGATTTGGCTGATATAGCAAAAGCGCGTTCTGGTTTTCAGTATGCACCTGTTTTAAGACGCCCAGCATTAGAACTTGCTCCTCATAAAAAAGCACGTATTTCGCATCATGCAGGTGGTTATTTTATTCGTTTAAATGTTCATGATCGTACTGGTGTTTTTGCCGCGGTCGCAAGGCATATGGCTGATAATCATATCTCATTGGAGTCGATTGTTCAAAGATCTTTTGTAGAAGATCAAATTGAAAAAACAATTATTTTAATTACGCATGAAACAACAGAGGTGAATGTACGACAGGCACTTGCAGAAATTGAAAAAGATGGACATCTTGTTGCAAAATCTCAATTTATTCGTATTGAACCTATGGCAAAGAATTGATAACTTTCTTGATAATAAAAACGCACGCTTGAGTTCTTTTATCTCTTGTGAAAAATTTTCATCTTTGCCAAAAAACTTTATTCTTAGTATTTAATAAGGACTCATATTTTTCTGGTATTCATTCGGTAGGATTTTTTCATATGCCCACAACTCAGAAGATTTTAAATGGACTTGATCGTATTTTGACGCTTGAATTGGTACGTGTTACTGAACGTGCTGCTGTTGCTGCTGCACGCTGGCGCGGACGTGGCGATGAAAAGGCAGCGGATCAGGCTGCTGTAGATGCAATGCGGCAAGAACTTAATCGATTGCCTATTGATGGTACAGTGGTGATTGGTGAAGGTGAGCGGGATGAAGCGCCTATGCTTTATATTGGAGAAAAAGTGGGTCTTCAAAGTGGATTGGCGATCGATATTGCACTTGATCCACTAGAGGGTACAACACTTTGTGCTAAAAATATTGCTAATTCTTTGGCAGTAGTTGCAATTGCTGAAAAGGGTAATCTCCTTTACGCTCCTGATGTTTATATGAACAAAATTGCTATTGGTCCTGGTTATCCAAAGGGAATAGTCGATATAGATGCTTGTCCTACCGATAATATACATGCTCTTGCGAAGGCTAAAGGAGTGGCTGTTAATCAGATTGTTGTTTGTATTATGGATAGACCTCGTCATGAAAAATTGGTTGATGAAGTACGAGCGACAGGGGCGTCGATTCGCTTGATTGGGGATGGAGATGTGGCTGCTGTTATTGATACAACTGATCCAGAAGAAACAGGTATTGATATCTATATGGGGATTGGTGGAGCACCTGAAGGTGTTTTAGCTTCTGCTGCTTTGCGCTGCATTGGAGGACAGATGCAAGGTCGTTTGCTGCTTGATACAGAAGAGAAAATTGCTCGTGCAGCTAAAATGGGGATTAGTGATCCCAATAAGGTTTATACAATGGAAGAAATGGCAAAGGGTGATGTTTTGTTTTCAGCAACAGGGGTGACAGATGGTAATATGCTTTCTGGTGTTAAATTTACACCTCACTACATTCAAACGGAAACTCTCGTAATGCGCGCCCATACGGGTACAGTTCGTAATATTAAAGCACAGCATAGAGATCATTCAAAATTTGATTAATGTTTTCTTTTTTTGTCACTAAAAATAAAAGGAGTTTTTTAGGAAATACGCTCCCATGAAGCTACTTTCATGGAAGCGTTTATAGATATGGGAATACCCTTAATATTATGAGAGCTGCACAGAATGCACCCAGCCATTTTTGTCTTCTATGTTCCCTTTTTGAATGCCAAGCAATTGTGTACGAAGCTGCTTTGTGACTTCTCCAACTGTTTCATTTCCAATAATAAATTCTCCTCCTTTATATCTAAAACGACCAATTGATGTGACAACGGCAGCTGTACCACAAGCAAAGGCTTCTTTAAGGTGTCCACTCTTTGCATCTTCTTGAAGCGCGGCAAAAGAATAAGGACGCTCTTCTATTTTTAATCCCATTTGTTTTGCCAACTCTAAGAGTGAATGACGTGTTATTCCTGGAAGGATAGTTCCATTAAGTGGGGGGGTTACAAGTGTATTATTGTCCATAATAAAGCAGACATTCATACCACCAAGTTCTTCAATCCATTTATGTTCAATCATATCAAGAAAGAGTACTTGGCTACAATTGTTTTCAGTTGCACTTTTTTGTGCAAGTAAGCTTGCTGCATAGTTTCCACCACATTTGGCAGCCCCTGTTCCTCTTGGACCGGCACGACTATAATCTGTTTCAATCCAGACGTTGACAGATTTTTCTTCTCCTTTAAAATAGGATTCAACTGGAGAGGCTATGATACAAAAAAGATATTCTTGAGAAGGGCGGACTCCCAAAAAGTTTTCATTGCCAAACATAAATGGACGGATATAGAGGCTAGCGTTGGGCTGATCAGAAACCCATTTTTGATCAATCTTTACTAATTGATGAACGGCATCCAGAAAAATATCTTTTGGCAATTCTGGCATAGCTAAACGCCTCGCTGATTCTATAAAGCGTTGTGCATTGGCATCAGGACGGAAGAGCAAGATGCGCCCATCTTTTGCACGATATGCTTTTAAACCCTCAAAAATTTCCTGTCCGTAATGTAAAACGGTACTTGCAGGGTTAATTTCTAAAGCTTTGTATTGAGAGATGATAGCATTGTGCCAGCCTTTGTCTTCAGTCCATTGAATAGTACACATGTGGTCTGTAAAAAATTGACCAAAACCGGGACTTTTTAAAATTTCTTCATATTTTTCTTCTGACAGAGGAGATGGGTGTTTTTCTATTTTAAAGGGAAGCGATGATATGGGAGATTTCATAAAAAACCTTTTGAGTATGTTTCATTTTTATTAATAAAAATAATGAAATATTTTGATTATAACTCTATTATTAACAAAACCTTTGTGTCAATGTTTTATTATAGAATACAAAGGGGTTTATTATAGAATTCAAAGGCTAGGGTAGGGTAGATATTTTAATTCTATCCTCGCCTCTTTTTCTCAACTTTATGAAGTAAGCTGGAACTTTTGTCTATAATTATCGTTTTCTCATAATAAGTATCTGAATAATTTCATATATGCATATTTTCTAGAAATTTAAAGGTAAGGGAATTGAGAAAAGGAATCCACTATGATTGATAAAAATTATCACACATATGAAGAACGTATGGCCGCAGAAAGAAAAGGTCGTGAACAACGTGTTTCAATCGCTAAGGGTATTTTTGCTATTCTTCTTGCGATGGTTATTATTTGGTTTATTTTTGGTTTTTTAGGATCTTTTTTTGCAAAATCTCCTGAACATAGTTCGCGTTATAATACTCCAGAAACAAGCCAAAGTGTAACAACGCCCAAAAAAGATTTAAATTCGCTTCCTCCTGTACCTTATACCTATAAGAGTACGGAGTGATTTTTTCATAAATATAATCTTTTAGATAGGGCGAAAATCGACGTAGATTAAGGAATAAAGTCAGCACAAAGACATAAAAAGATTGGAACGATTTTAATTTCTGAAGTTTTTGATAAGTAATTAAATGGTATGAAAATAAATCATGCAACGGTTTTAACAACCGTTGCATGTTTGGTTTAGCGTGTGATGAAGCAGCTTCCACCAGAACTTTTAATGGATTCACAAAGGATTATGGCTTCATTACGGTCTTGCGCTTGAATCCGAACACGGTAATAAGTACCTTTTCCTGGTATAAAAGCGGATTGAATATTTAAAGAACGGGCGCCAATAAGGAATCCAAATTTAGATTTCATATTTTTTAAAGAATTTCTAGCGAGCTCATGCGTTGGTTGAGATGCAAGTTGTACGTAATAACTTTCTGAATTTTGTGCTGCGACTCTGTTTGGTGATGTGGAGCGAGACGCGGCTGGTGTTTCAACTTGTGTATTTCTTTCTGCATGAGAAGGAATAGGGATAAATTTTTCTTCAATATTTGAGCTAGAATTATTTTCTGCGATTATTTTATCAATATTATTTTTAAGATCATGATCTCTTTCTTGGTCGTTTATATCAGAATCATGCGACGAAACAAGGGACGAATCTTGAAGTTCATTAGAAGCTTGATCAATGCTTTCTTCAGATTGAGCAGCAGTTTTGCTGTTTGTTTGATGCGCGGGGGCTAGTGTAACTGTACCATCTTGATTGACAATAACAGTTTGTACTTCTCGCATTGGAATAGTATGGTTTATAGCTTCTGTGACTGCATCTTCAACATCAGATTCATTTAAAGACGATGAGGAAACGTTTGAAGATTCTTCAGGGTTTAATTCTTTTAAATTTTCAGGTTGTTCAGAGTTATCAATAAGAAATTGTTGTGTATTTTCTTGTTTCTCATTTTGTTCAGTTGTTTGTTTATAGATATCTAAATTATGTGCAACATCATTTTTCGTTTCAGTTGTTTCTGGTTTGAATTTAAAAGGCGTATTATCAGCGTGGATAATGACCGTTTCTTCATTTTTTTGTGATGGCATAAAAAAGTGAGAATAACCTGCAAATCCAATTCCTATTAAAATAAGTATAAAAAAACCTTTAATGAAAGTTTTACCAAAAATAAAACTTTTTAAGGGAGGAGGAGCTGATGGATGCGTGGGAACCTCATCTGAGCTTGTGTATGATGAATTCTCGCTAAAAGAGGGGAAATTATATTCCATATTGGCAGAAGAAGAATAGTCGGAATTTTGTTCTTTAGAGTTTATATAAACACCTTCTTTTGAATTTTGCATAGACTGATGAAAAACTTCACTAAAAACTTCATTCTTCTGTTGTTTTTGAGAAAAATTATCTGTTGGAACATTTCCTACATTGAGTACATCAGCAAATTCTTCTTCTAAACCACCATTAGTTGGCACATCATATTCTGGCGCTTCATACGGGACTTCTGGAACCATAATAGGACCAGTTTTTTCTACGATTTCCTCTGAAAATTTATAAGTATCAACATTGGGAGGGGGAGTATCTCTGTGCGTATAGTTATGGGCAAAAAAGCCATCCGTTTGTTTTGTATTTAAAGAGGGTGATGAGGAAAGAAACTCATCTAAATTATTTTCATTATATGAAATTTCTCTATTTGGGTTAGAGGCACCTTCGGCATTATTGATATATTGGGCTCGAGCCTCATCATATATCGGAACTTTTTCGCTATAAGTTTCTTGTTGTGAGGGGGGGGCTTCAAAAAAATGGGGATAATTGGTTGTATGATCTTCTTGTGAAGCCCCCTTTAAATAAGATTGTCTATCAACTGGTGGAGAATCTAAAGGTGAGGAGAAGGTACTTGTTGTTTGATTTATTGCAGTGTTTTGTTTTTCTGACACAAGATTAGAAGATGAGAAAAACTCATTTTCCTCTGTAGAAGAGGAGGCATCAGGATAATCTTTTTTAATCCAATTTTCTTGATCAGCTGAAATTTTATAGGGATGGTTTATAGAAGTGTCATAGAGGTTTGGATTGTCATCATAAGTTTTTTGTATATTCGTAGTCTCAGGTTGTTGTGAATTTATTTGTGAAAAACGATTGGTTTGTTCAACATCTTCTGGCATCTCTCTCTTATTTTCACGCCTTTCAGATTTATCAAAAAAGAAATTTTCTGATTCTGATTGTGACATAAGATTACTTTTTTCAAGAAAAGGATCAGCACTGGTTGCTGTTGTTTTCCGTTGATGTGATTGATTCTTTGGGATTGGTAATGGAGAAAGCTCATCTAAAATTTGTTCTTCATCATGACTGCTAGGTGAAGAATATTTCTCTTCAGATAAATTATTTTGTTTTGAATGGTTGAAAGAAGCAGCTTGTGCAATATTTGAGGCTGTTGCGTTGCTGGTTGCATACAAGTCCCATTGTTTTTTTTGATCATCAAACGGTAAGTCATGTGCTAAATTATTTTCAAGTTCCTCTTCTAGAAAGGACAAATCAAAATCATCATCATGGGATGATATTTCGGGGTGAGATGTTGATCGATCTGTTTTTAAAGAAGATTGCTCATTTTGGTTTCCGCTTTGTTTGTGCGGATTAAAAATGCGCGTAAGCCTTTCTAAAGGATCATGGTGTTCATGATCGTGTTTTGTTTCGTGTAGATTTTTGCGATCGTTATCGCTCATAGCTTTTCTCACATGGTGGTTTGCACTTACGTGCAATCAATGGTTGATTTTGATTTGTTATATTAAAATTATAAATTTTCCCCCTCTCATGCAATGATACATGAAAAAGTTTATCAATAGAGTACCTATTGTATGTATTTATAGAACTTTTTCAACGCATTTCTATGGGTGCTTCGACTCCTATGATGGTAAGCCCTGATGATAAAATATTGATAACAGCTTGTATCAATCCTAATCTTGCAAAGGATAACTCTTTATCATCAGGTTGAATAAAGCGTAAATTGAGATTTTCACTCCCTTTATTCCAATGGGTGTGAAAGCTGGAGGCAAGGTCATAAAGATAAAACGCTAATCGATGCGGTTCCTTATGAACTACGGCCTGTTCAATGATACGTGGATATTCAGAAAGTTTGCGTATTAACAATATTTCATGGTCATCTGTTAATCGATGAAGATAGGCAATCAATGTATCATTTGAAAAGCTTTTAATATGAAGCGCTTCTTGTGCTTGACGAAAGACTGAGTGACAACGTGCACTTGCATATTGTACGTAAAAGATGGGGTTATCTTTTGATTGTTCTGTTACTTTTGCAAAATCAAAATCAAGAGGTGCTTCACACTTACGGTATAGCATCATAAAACGCACAGGATCACGCCCAACCTCTTCGACAACATCCCGTAGAGTGACAAAAGATCCTGCTCTTTTTGACATGCGTACAGGATGACCGTTGCGAAAAAGTTTTACCAATTGACACAAGAAGACACTTAATTTAGCCTTATCCCCAGAAATTGCTTTTGCCATTGCCTCCAGCCGCTTTACATAGCCAGCATGGTCTGCGCCTAGAATATAAATCATTTCATCAAAATGACGATTAAATTTATCCCGAAAATAAGCAACATCAGCAGCAAAATAAGTGTAAGAACCGTCAGATTTGACTAAAACACGGTCTTGGTCATCACCGACATTTGTTGAACGGAACAAAGTTTGTTCGCTTGGTTCCCAGTCTTCTGTATTTTGTCCCTTGGGAGGGGGGAGTTTTCCTTTGTAGATATAACCATTTAAAGTGAGGTCGTTGATGGTGTTACGAATGGCGCGTGCATTATCAGCATAAAGCATTCGCTCAGAGAAAAAGATATCATGATAAATATTAAGAGCAGCCAAATCTTCGCGAATCATGGACATCATTGCATGAATTGCACGTTCTTTCACAAGAGATAAGGCTTCATCTTTATCCATCGTGAGGAGTTGGTCACCAAACTCTTGAGCAAGCGATTGACCCAATGGTATCAAGTATTCTCCAGGATAGAGTCCTTCTGGAATTTCATTAATTTTTTGCCCAAGAGCCTCACGATAGCGCAATAGTACAGAATGGGCGAGGACTTCGATTTGTTGACCAGCATCATTGATATAATATTCTTTTGTAATGTTATAGCCCGTAAATTGCAGCAAATTGGAGAGAACATCCCCAACAACCGCTCCGCGGCAGTGTCCTACATGCATTGGTCCTGTCGGATTTGCTGAGACATATTCAACATTGATGCGTTTTCCTTGTCCCATTGGAATACGACCATAAGAAGTGCCTAATTCAAGCATGGATTTTATAGCATCTTGCCAAAATAATTTTGTAAGCTTTATGTTTATAAAACCAGGACCGGCAACATCTATATTTTCGATAGAGGGATCATTTTTAAGAAGTTCTATGATTTTATCTGCAAGTGCACGTGGATTGATTCCAATAGATTTTGCAAGCACCATAGCAGCATTGGTTGATAAATGACCATGGGAGGAATCACGTGGAGGATCAACAGTGATTTTTGATAAATCTAGATCTTCTCCATTTTTTCCTTTTAGATCAGATAATTCAATTGATCTCTTAATTTTTTTTTCGAAGTTTTTAAAGATATTCATATTTAGCTTCCATGATGATGCCAAAGCCATTAAACGAAATTATCTGTATGGTCAAATAAACGGTGATATTCACGTAGAGCGTAGTGATCTGTCATGCCTGAAAGAAAGTCAGCAATCAAACGTGCTAACTCTTGATTTTTTAAGTGCACTGTTTTGCTCTGCCAACTTTCAGGCATTGTATTTGGATTTTCATAATAACAATTGAATAATTTTTGTACAATGCATTTTGCTGCATTGCGACGACTAAGAACTTGTTCATGATAGTAAAGATTTTTAAATAAAAAGTTTTTTAGTTCTTTTTCATAAACGGTCATTGTTGGTGAAAAGGTGACAATAGTTTGTTTTGCTTGGTGAATATCGTTTATGCTTGTTGGTTTGATGCGTGCTAAATTTTTTTGTGACTGTTTGATAACATCTTCAACCATGGTTGTTATTTGTCTTCGTACAAGTGTGTAACCGCGACGCGTTTGGTCGAGATGGGGATGCTCATCTGTTATATCTTTTAATATTGCTGCTGTTAGTGAAACATGTTCAAATTGATCGAGTGTTAAAAATTGCGAACGTAGACCATCATCAATATCATGCGCATTGTATGCGATATCATCTGCAATAGCAGCACATTGCGCTTCTAGTCCTGCAAAACAATCGAGTGCAAGGTCTTGCTTTGCATTGTATTGTAAAATATCGATAGGAACCTCCTTATTCTTCGCGTGGGGACCTAAAAGGGGGCCATTGTGCTTTACAAGTCCTTCGAGGGTTTCCCATGTAAGGTTAAGTCCATCAAAATTTGCATAGCGCTGTTCTAGTTTTGTTACAATGCGTAATGCTTGTGCATTATGATCAAAGCCGCCATAATGTACCATGGCTTCATTAAGAGCATCTTCTCCAGCATGGCCAAAGGGTGTGTGTCCAAAGTCGTGAACAAGGGCAATGGCTTCGGCAAGGTCTTCATCAAGACACAGGGCACGGGCTAATGTTCTTGCAATTTGAGAAACCTCTATGGAATGGGTTAGGCGAGTACGGTAATGATCGCTTTCATCAGCAATAAACACTTGCGTTTTATGTTTAAGACGTCGAAATGCATTAGAATGGATAATACGATCTCTATCTCGTTGAAAAGGTGAGCGTGTGGTGCTCATCGTTTCATGGTATAACCGACCACGGCTTGTTTGTGGATGAGCACTGTACACTGCTCGAGATTGGTAATTGAAGTTGATATTGCCTATATCCATTGCAAGCTGCCCATTATCATCTTAAAATTGAGAGTGGTTTATGACAAATAAACTGATCTTTGAGTGTGGGATACTCTTTCTTGATGGTTTAATGCAAGGATATATAAAATGAATGTGAAAATTTCAGATGTTGCTGCTAAAAAAATTGCACAGATACTTTTGCGTGAACCCGATAAAATAGCATTACGTATTTCTGTTGAAGGTGGTGGGTGTTCTGGTTTTTCTTATAAATATGACTTGGTTTCTGAAATGTGTGAAGATGACCTCGTTCTCAAAAAAGACGGGGCAGTTGTGTTTATTGATTTACTATCACTTCCTTTCATGGAAGGAGCTGAGATTGATTTTGTTGATGATCTTATGGGGCAGTCTTTTCAAATCCACAATCCCAATGCTGTTTCATCATGTGGTTGTGGTGTAAGTTTCTCAATTTAAAATGATGGCTGTGTGATATTGTTTCTTGAAAAAAAGATCATGTTGGTCAACAATGCAAAAATGGGTATTCTTATAAAAATAGTGCACCGATGTATATGGTTGTGCGTGGTGCTTGCTTTATTGACTTGGAGCCACTGTGCTTTTTCTGAAGCAGGAGAAGGGCAAGATCAGCAGCAGGGACAATCAAGGAGTTTTATTGTAAAGACTCAAGAGCAGGAAAACGAAAATTTAGCATCTCAAACACAACTCATTTTGAATGCTCGATTAACAAATAGTCATCCGGATATTGAAAAAGGGCTTGTCTGGCGGGTTTATGCCCCTATTCTAGGGATTGATAATAAATTACCATTAGTGGCAACCTATAAGGGGGGAAGTGCACGTTTTGATCTCGAACCAGGAAGTTATCTTGTTCATGTCTCATTTGGTCATATGAGTGCTGTGCGCCATATTCGTTTAGAAAATGGGCAGAGTCTTGTAAAAAACTTTAATCTTGAGGCTGGTGGTGTCATTTTAAATGCAACACTGCTCAATGGCGTAATGAATGAAAAGGAACTCCGTTTTACCATTTATGAGGATGAAAAAGAAAATGATGATACGGGAGTGATTATATCAAATGTTAAACCCCAATCAGTTGTGCGTTTAAAAGCTGGCCGCTACCATGTTGCTTCCCATTATGGTTCCATTAATGCGACGGCTCGTTCGGATATTCAAGTGGATGCTGGTAAAATAACAGAAGTTACTCTTGAACATCAGGCCGCTCAGATTGTCTTAAAACTGGTACGGCAAGAAGGAGGGGAAGCGCTTGCAGATACAAGTTGGTCTCTTGCCAATGATTCTGGTGATATCGTTTATGAAACAGTTGGTGCGTATGTTTCACTCGTGTTAGCGGAGGGAGAGTATATTGCAATTGCTAAAAATAAAGATAAAATCTATCAGAAAGTTTTTTCAGTCGTTTCTGGTCATGATGAAGATATAAGTGTGGTGGCGAATGAACAAAATATGCAACAAATTGATGAAGATGTGGATTGATTGTTGTTCATGGGGGTAAGCTATGATGAAAGACGGGGTATGAATTTTGATTGAAATTTCAACAGTTGGTGTGTTTTTTGCTGGGGCACTCTCTTTTTTGTCACCATGCGTTTTGCCATTAGTTCCTCCTTATTTGTGCTATATGGCAGGGGTTGGTATTGATGATTTTCGTTCAGAAAAGCCTGATGAGAAAGTCTTTATACGGTGGGCTTTACTGTCTTCTGTTATTGCTTTTGTTCTTGGGTTTACGACTGTTTTTGTTGCTTTAGGTGCCAGTGCTAGCACAATTGGGAAATTCATCGGTTATTATCGTGATTGGTTTGCTCTTGCTGCTGGAATTGTCATTATTATTTTTGGTTTAAATTTTTTGGGGATTTTCAAAATCGCTTTTTTATTTCGTGAAGCGCGTTTTCAGACCAAAAAAACACCTGCTGGTCCTTTAGGCGCGTATATTATCGGTTTAGCTTTTGCTTTTGGTTGGACACCGTGTATTGGCCCTATTTTAGGTCCTATTATAACGCTTGCTGGAACAAAAGAAACTGTGGGAGAGGGAGCTGTTCTCTTAGCGGTTTATGCATTAGGTCTTGCTATTCCTTTTATGTTAGCAGCTTTATTTTCGAGCAGTTTTATGCGATTTTTAGGAGCTTTTCGTATTCATTTAGGAAAAGTTGAAAAAATTATTGGTGTTTTTCTTATTCTTACAGGGATTTTGTTTTTAACAGGTTCTATGCAGGATCTTTCATTTTGGCTTTTAGAACATTATCCTTCGTTGAGTTATATTGAAGATATTCGTTGGCACAATATTATGAATTTTTTTGGATTTTCTCGTTAGTCTTATGTGTTTTTATGGTTAGAAGTTGTCTTTCTATTGTTCTTGCCGCAGGTGAGGGGACGCGCATGAAATCGTCTCTGCCTAAGGTACTTCATAAAATTGCTGGATTGCCTCTTATATGCCATGTTCTAAAACAAATAGAATTGGCAGGCTCTTCACAATTAGCAGTTGTTGTGGGATTTGGTGCTAAGGAGGTTACGCACGTTGTTCAGTCATTTGTAAAAGATGTAATGATTTTTGAACAAAAAGAGCGTTTAGGAACAGCTCATGCTGTTTTGTCTGCTCGTTCAGCTTTGCAAAAGGAAGTGGATGATGTTCTCATTGTTTTTGGGGATACTCCTCTCATTCAGCAAGATTCATTGCACCAAATGCGTGCACAGCTTGCTGATGGAGCAGATGTTGTTTTTGCAGGTTTTCATACCAAAAATCCAACAGGTTATGGGCGTCTTCTCGAGAAAAATGGTCAATTGATTGCAATTGTAGAAGAAAAAGACGCTAGCGATGAAGAAAAAAAGATTTCTTTTTGTAACGGTGGAATACTCGCTATGCGTGGAAAACATGCACTTTCTCTTTTAGAGAAAGTTGGTAATAACAATGTGAAAAAAGAATATTACTTAACAGATATTGCTTCTCTTGCAACACGCAAAGGATTAGATGTGCGTGTTGTTGAAGTTCCTTTTGAAGATATTGTAGGAATTAACAATGGTCTTGAGCTTTCTGAGGCTGATTCTTTGTGGCAAAAACGTAAAGCGCGCGATTTAATGTTATCGGGTGTTACACTCTTAAAGCCAGAAACACTCTATTTTTCTTATGATACAGAAATTGAACCAGGAGTGGTGATAGAACCAAATGTTTATTTTGGGTTAAGCGTAAAAGTACAATCTGGTGCGGTTATTCATGCATTTAGTTATCTCGAAGGTGCTGTGGTTGGTAGAGATGCACAGATTGGTCCCTATGCACGTTTGCGTCCTGGAACAGAGTTGGCGAAGTCCGTAAAGATTGGAAATTTTTGTGAAGTCAAACAAGCTAAGGTAGGAGAATCTTCTAAAATCAATCATTTAAGTTATATTGGTGATGCTGAAATTGGTGCACATACCAATATTGGAGCCGGTACAATTACTTGCAATTATGATGGATTTAACAAATATAAAACCGTGATTGGTGATCATGCTTTTGTTGGGTCTAATACGGCACTTGTTTCCCCATTGATAATAGGGGATGGCTCTTATGTTGCTTCAGGAAGTGTTATTACTGAAAATATTCCTATGAACAGTATGGCTTTTGGGCGTGCACGACAGGTTATAAAAGAGGGCTATGCGACAAAATTTCGAGAGCGCTTGTTAGAAAACAAACAGAAAAAATGATTATTTTCAGCTTATTCTTTTGTTTCGTGTTAATCTAATGATGGATGGGAGGTTTATTCTTAAAGATTGCCGTACTCCATGTTTGAATTATTTTTATTATTTATAGTTTTAAATAAAGGCTGTTGGATTGTTTTATAAGATTTAAATCTTAAGATGTGGGTTGGAGCTTTTTAATGTGTGGAATTATTGGAATTCTTGGAAAGAGGTGTGTTTCGTCCTCTTTGGTTGAGGGGTTAAAACGTCTTGAATATAGAGGGTATGATTCATCTGGGGTGGCAACGGTCCATAATGGGCATCTTTATCGTGTACGTGCTGAGGGGAAGCTTGTTCATTTAGAAGAAAAATTAAAAAAAACACCTCTGGAGGGAAATTTAGGGATTGGTCATACCCGTTGGGCTACGCATGGAATTGCTGTTGAACGCAATGCGCATCCCCATGTGACTGAAAAGCTTGCGATTGTTCATAATGGTATTATTGAAAATTTTGTAGAACTGCAAAAGGAACTCATAGAGGATGGTTGTATCTTTGAAACAGAGACGGATACGGAAGTTATTGCACATTTAATAACGCGTGCATTAAAAGATGGTCTTTCTCCGCAAGAAGCCATACGTACCAGTTGGAAAAGGCTGCAGGGGGCTTTTGCTATTGCTCTTATTTTCGAAGGTGAAGATAACCTTATGATTGCGGCTTGTTCTGGTCCACCTCTGGCAATTGGTTATGGAAAAGATGAATTTTTTGTGGGGTCAGATGCGATTGCTTTGGCACCATTCGTTGATTATATTAGCTATATGGAAGATGGGGATTGGGCTGTTCTCACACGGGAGGGTGTTACAATTTATGATGCTAATAATCAACCGGTAAAACGTCCTGTGACGACATTACTTGAAGGGGCTTTATTGATTTCTAAGGGTAATCATCGTCATTTTATGCACAAGGAAATGTTTGAACAACCTGAAGTGATTTCTCATAATTTGGCGCATTATCTTGATCTTGGAAATTATGTCGTTCGACCCCTTGAGAATTTGATTGATTGGAAAAATATTCATCGTCTCCTTTTTGCGAGTTGTGGAACGGCTTATTATTCAACCTTAGTTGCGCGCTATTGGTTTGAGAAATTTGCCGCTTTAAGTGTTGATAATGATGTTGCTTCGGAGTTTCGTTATCGTGAACCTCCTATAACGTCTGATGTGTTATCGCTGTTTGTTTCTCAATCTGGTGAGACAGCTGATACATTGGCTTCTTTGCGTTATTGTCGTGAGCGGGGTGTAAAAACAGCAACAATTGTGAATGTAGAGCAATCAACAATGGCAAGGGAGGCTGATTTTATTTTCCCAACACTTGCCGGACCGGAAATAGGTGTTGCTTCAACAAAAGCTTTTACCTGTCAATTGGCAACGCTTGCTTCACTAGCACTTAGTGCTGCTAAACAACGTGGCTATCTTTCGGCTCAAATGGAAAAGAAACTGGTTCAACAGTTGGCAGAAGTTCCACGTATTTTAAATGAGGTCTTAAAACTAGAGAGAAAAATTGAATGTATTTGTCGTGATTTGGTAAATGCAAAAAGTGTTCTTTATCTAGGACGTGGAACTTCTTATCCGATTGCTTTGGAGGGAGCCCTTAAACTGAAAGAGCTTTCTTATATTCATGCTGAAGGTTATGCGGCAGGTGAATTAAAGCATGGACCAATTGCTCTGGTGGATGAGACAATACCCGTTATTGTTGTTGCACCTTATGATCGGTGGTTTGAAAAAACTTTTTCTAATATGCAAGAAGTGGTAGCGCGTAATGGTCGTATTATTTTAATAACCGATAAAAAAGGAGCAGAAGTAGCTTGTCTTAAGACTTTATCAACGATCACTTTGCCAGATGTTCCAGAATTTATTTCTCCTATTGTTTATGCTCTCCCTGTTCAGTTAATCGCTTATCATACGGCTGTTTTATTAGGAACGGATGTTGATCAACCCCGTAATTTAGCAAAATCAGTCACGGTTGAATAAAAGTATATTTCTGAATCTTTTGGAGAATAATCAAGTGTAAGAAATTGATTTATAATGAAATTTATTTTTTCATTTTTCTCTGTTGAACGAGAATACTGAAGAAAAGTTTTTTCTTTCTAAATCCTTTACGATAAAACGAAAAATATTTTCTTACCTGTCAAAAAATAGATCAGTTATGTGAATATAATGGTAAAAAAAGACGCAATATTGCTTCTACTGTTTTAATGCAAGAATAATTCAGATTGAGAGAGAAGATAGTGCTGTTGATTTGTTATTCGTTCATGAAGCATAAAGATGCTAAGAGACTGCGTAGATCATTTATGGGTAATTCTAAGAGAGAAAACCATATTTGAACAGAGAGGTATTTAAGTTTTTTATTAGAGGGGCTTTGTTATCCTGCTCGTAAGAGGCGTGCAGCATCGTTGTGTCCGAAAAGATAAAGGAGCAACCGTAAAGCTTGTCCTTGCTCAGAAGAAAGATGAGGATCGCGTTGTAAAAATAAACGAGCATCTTTTCTTGCCATTGACAAAAGATCGCTATGAACTGCAAGGTTTGCTATATGAAATTCAGGGACTCCGGATTGTTTTGTACCTAAAAGTTCTCCTTCGCCTCGTAGGCGCCAATCTTCTTCAGCAATTTCAAAACCATCTTCTGTATTGCGGATAATATTAAGGCGTGTTGCTGCTGTTTTAGTCAGTGGATCTTTATAAAGCAAAATGCAGGAAGATTTTTTATCGCCTCGTCCTACACGTCCACGTAATTGGTGCAATTGTGAAAGGCCAAAATGTTCCGCGTGTTCGATGATAATGATCGAAGCATCTGGAATATCTACTCCCACTTCAATGACGGTGGTTGCAACTAAAATACGTGTATTTCCACATTTAAAAGATGCCATAGCGGCTTCTTTTTCTGCTGTAGACATTTTTCCATGGATCATACCAACGTGTGCTCCAAAGCGCTCATGGAGAAATGCAAAGCGGTTTTCAATTGAAGTGAGATCAAGAGCTGTCGATTCTTCTACTAAAGGACAAATCCAATAGAGCTTTTCTCCTTTTTCTAATGCAATTGCGATTCTCTCTATAAGCTCATGAAGACGTTTCAAAGAAAGCGTTGCTGTTGTAATGGGTTGTCGTCCCATTGGTTTTTCGGTAATTTTAGAGACATCCATATCACCAAAAGCTGTTAAGACGAGTGTGCGCGGAATGGGCGTGGCGGTCATAACCAGCATATCAGCTTTATTGCCTTTTTCTGTAAGAGCGATACGTTGATGGACACCAAAACGGTGTTGTTCATCGATAATGGTTAAAGCGAGATTATTATAAGTAACGCTGTTTTGTATGAGAGCATGGGTTCCGATGACAATAGAAACTTGACCTGACAGAATATCATTCACGATATTTGTCCTCAACCTCCCTTTTTCTCGTCCTGTTAAAAGGGTTGTTTGTAATCCGACCTTTTCGGCAAGAGGAGCGATGGTGGCAAAATGTTGCCTGGCAAGCACTTCGGTTGGTGCCATTAAAGCTGATTGTCCTGAATTTTCAGCAATTTGTGCCATTGCCATCAATGCAACAACAGTTTTTCCTGCGCCTACATCACCTTGAAGTAGTCTTAGCATCGGTTCTGGTGAAGCAAGATCATTTGCGATATCTTCTACTGCTTTTTTTTGTCCGGTTGTGAGTTGAAAGGGGAGGATATTGAGCAATTTTTTAGTATAAATTCCTGTTGATGGTCGAGAAGTGCCAACAAGAGATTTAGTTTTCAAACGCACGAGTCCTAGTGCCAATTGACAAGCGAGCAATTCATCATAGGCAAGACGTTTGCGTGCAGTACTTTCTAAGGATAGATCGTCGGGGTTAATGGGCGCATGGATACGGCGTAAAGCAACAGAAAAAGAAGAAAAATTTTGCTGCTTTTTCACATTTTCATCTATCCATTCTGGGAGGAGAGGAACAAAATCAAGAGCGTTTTGTATGGCGCGTCTTAGTGTCTTTGCAGCTAGTCCTGCAGTAGAGGGATAGACAGGTTCGATGAGAGGTATCTGATTTGATTGTTCGCTCGGGGCAATATAGTCTGGATGCGCCATTGAAAGCTGTCCATTAAACCATTCAACTTTTCCTGATATAATGACTTTTTTTCCTTCGGGGAGTTGTTTTTTTAGCCAAAGAGGTTGAGCATGAAAAAAGACTAAATTTATTTTTCCTGTGTGATCATGGGCAATAACTCGATAGGGAATTCGGTTGTGACCACGGGGTGGTGATTGATGTTGATCGATGATAATTTCGAGCGTAACAGTATCTCCTTCTTTTGCACAAGCAATGCTGGGACGCATTCTGCGGTCTATAACGGAATGGGGCATTAATTGAAGAAGGTCAATAAGGGTTGCTTCGCGTTGTGTAGGATTAACATCTAAGAGTTTGGTCAATAAACCATAGACTTTAGGTGTAATACCAGAAAGAGTTCTAATAGAATTAAAAAGAGGGGTAAGAAGACTTGGAGGCATGAGCAAATTTAACCTGCCCTTTTTGTTTTTTCTAGACCTTTAGAAGAGCTTTTTGGGGATAACGTCATAAAGAGGAGGTTGTTTTATTTACACATTGAACTTTAGGAAGAAAAATACAATTAAAGGGTCAAAAATTAAAGTGCTTAGATGAGGTATATTGTTTTTCTTTTTATTTTAGGTGTTTATTTGCTGTGAATAGAAGCATTTTCTTGATAGAACTCTCTTATAAATATTAATAAAATTGGGATATTTCTCCTATGTATGATGATGAATTTATAGCTTTAAAGTTATGATAAACAGAAGTTTTTTCTTTTATAAGGGGTGCTGTTTAGCATTTATTTTGTAGTGGGAAATTGTGAGAGTGGTAAAAAATAAAATGCAAGAGAACAAAAATTCTCTTCCTCGCTTTATTCATTTGAGAGTGCATTCAGCTTATTCCTTGCTCGAGGGGGCTTTAAAAATCCCCCAAATTATTCAACAGGCGATTTCAGATCATGCACCAGCGGTTGCTATTACCGATACCAATAATTTATTTGGTGCTTTGGAATTTTCACAGCATTGTCTTTCTCATGGGGTCCAACCTATTATTGGTTGTCAGCTTACTGTTGACTTTCGTGATGAAAATGATCATTCACGTTTGGCTAAATGGCGTAATTCTTCTGATTTCTGCTCTATTGTTCTTTTGGCTGCTAGCAAAACTGGTTATGCTCATTTGGTTCGTCTTGTTAGCCGTGCTTATCTTGATAAATGTGATACTGATCCTCCTCATATTAAAGCTGATTGGTTGTCAGAACACAGTGAAGGAATAATCGCTTTAACGGGAGGAAAGGGAGGACCTATTAATCTTTCTTTGGCAGAAGAGAAAAAAGAACATGCTGTTGAGCGCTTAATTTATTTGAAAAAATCTTTTGCTGATCGTCTTTATGTGGAGTTACAACGGCATGGCTCTTATGATCAGAGAGTAGAAGCTGATCTTATTGAATTGGCTTATGCGCATGAAATTCCTCTTGTTGCAACAAATGAAGCTTTTTTTCTGAAAAGAGAAGGATATGAAGCCCATGATGCGCTGATGGCTGTTTCAGAAGGACAAATCGTCTCTAATCCAGATCGCAAACGTGTGACGCCAGATCATTATTTGAAGTCACAAGATGAAATGGTTACACTGTTTTCTGATCTTCCAGAAGCTTTGGAAAATAGTGTTGAAATTGCATTGCGTTGTCATATTGCCACGCCTCTTCGAAAACCGATATTGCCTCGTTTTATAGAACAATCTGCTAATTCAGAAACTACTTTAGAAATAGAAGATAGTGAGTTGTTAAATCAGGCTAAAGCTGGTTTGAAGATGCGGCTTGAAACAATAGGGTTGGCTGAAGGGTATACGATTGCAGATTATGAACAGCGGCTTGATTATGAAATTTCAGTTATTACGCGTATGCAATTTTCTGGATATTTTCTTATCGTTTCAGATTTCATAAAATGGGCAAAGGTTCATGATATTCCCGTTGGACCAGGACGGGGTTCTGGTGCTGGTTCACTTGTTGCTTATGCATTGACGATTACTGATGTTGATCCCTTACGGTTTTCTCTTCTCTTTGAACGTTTTCTCAACCCAGATCGTGTTTCAATGCCAGATTTTGATATCGACTTTTGTCAAGAGCGGCGCGAAGAAGTTATTCAATATGTTCAAAAAAAATATGGACGTGATCAAGTTGCTCAAATTATTACCTTTGGTAAGTTACAGGCGCGTGCAGTTTTGCGTGATGTGGGGCGTGTTTTAGAAGTTCCTTATCGTCAGGTGGATTATCTTACAAAATTAATTCCTGCCACGCCAGGAAGTCAGGTAGAATTGGCTGATGCTATTAAGGATGAACCTAAATTTGAAGAGGAAAAGAAAAAAGATCCCGTTGTTGGCCGCGCATTAGATATAGCACTTCAGTTGGAGGGACTTTATCGTCATGCTTCAACTCATGCTGCTGGGATTGTTATCGGAGATCGTCCACTTTGGGAGCTTGTCCCGATGTATCGTGATCCTCGTTCTGATATGCCTGTTACACAATTTAACATGAAATATGTGGAACAGGCGGGGCTGGTAAAATTTGATTTTCTTGGATTAAAAACGCTTACTGTTTTGAAAATGGCAGTCGATTTTGTTGCCAGAAAGGGGATTAAAATAGATTTATCAAATATTCCTCTGAATGATGAAGCAACCTACGCTATGATGGCACGTGGTGAAACGGTTGGTGTGTTTCAGGTGGAAAGTTCTGGTATGCGCAAGGCGTTGATTGGAATGAAGCCAGACCGTATTGAAGATATTATTGCGCTGGTCGCACTTTATCGTCCAGGTCCAATGGAGAATATTCCAACCTATAATGCACGCAAACATGGGGAAGAGGAAATTGCTTCTATTCATCCTAAAATAGATCATCTGATCAAAGAAACACAAGGTGTGATTGTTTATCAAGAACAGGTGATGCAGATTGCTCAGGTTCTTGCTGGTTATTCGCTTGGAGAAGCTGATTTATTACGTCGTGCTATGGGGAAAAAAATTCATGCTGAAATGCAAAAACAGCGTACGCGTTTTGTCAATGGAGCTGTTGCAGGTGGCGTGGATAAAGATCAAGCTGATATTATCTTTGATCTTTTAGCAAAATTTGCCGATTATGGTTTTAATAAATCGCACGCTGCTGCTTATGCAATTGTTTCTTACCAAACGGCTTATATGAAAGCAAACTATCCCGTTGAGTTTTTAGCTGCTTCAATGACATATGATATGACGAATACAGATAAGCTCAATGATTTTCGGCGTGAAGCATTAAGGTTGGGTATTGAAGTTATTGCACCTTCTATACAAACATCTCATCGTGTTTTTGAGGTTGGTGATAACTGTATTTATTATTCTCTTGCTGCCATTAAAGGTGTGGGAGAAACTGTTGTAGATCATATTGTTTCTTGTCGTGGGAATAAGATTTTTAAGGATTTGGAAGATTTTTGTGCGCGTGTTGATCCTCGTATTGTTAATAAGCGTGCGATGGAAAGTTTAGTTTGTGCTGGTGCTTTTGATTGTTTTAACATTGCACGTGAGGTTTTATTAGCCAATCTTGGAACCCTTCATGCGCGTGCACTTCGTATTCTCGATGACAATTCTAGCGGGCAGGTTGATATATTTGGAATGGCAGGCGGATTAAAAGAACCATTGATTTTATCGCAAACACCCCCTTGGTTGCCGGCTGAGAAACTTTATCGAGAATTTCAAGCTATAGGTTTTTACTTTTCTGCGCATCCTTTGGAGGAGTATCAAGCTATTCTGAATAAAAAACGCATTCAGACTTGGGGTAATTTTGCCAATGCCGTTAAAGGGGGAGCAACGGCTGCACGGCTTGCTGGAACTGTTGTGGCAAAAAACGTGCGCAAAACAAAATCTGGTAAAAAAATGGGAATTATTCATTTTTCTGATACAAGTGGACAATATGAAGCAGTTCTCTTTTCTGAGGCACTCTCGGATTATGAAGAGATGCTAGAACCCGGAAAATCTTTTATTATTACGGTGAGCGCAGAAAATCGTTCTGAAGGAGTTAGTTTGCGAATTGAAACAATTCAGTCTTTGGAAAATGAATCATTACAACAGCATAAAATGATGCGTCTCTTTATAAAAACAGTTGATATGCTTCCACAAATTGAACAAAACTTAAATCTTGGGGGGAATGGAGAGGTGGGGCTTATTTTAATTCAAGAGGATGGATTGCGAGAAGTCGAAATTGCGCTTCCTAAGCGATATAAGGTAAATTCACATGTCGCAAATGCTATGAAATTAATTCAGGGTGTTGTTGATGTAGAATTGAGTTAAAGAAAGATTAAAGATGGGAGCTGATTTTGAGTGGTGTTTTTGCTTTTAGGAGAGCTAAAAATTGAGCTTTTAAAATCGGATTGTAGGTTTCGAAAAATATTGCTTTTATTTGAGTAAATTATGATATTTTTTTAGTGTCATAAAATTAAAAAAAATCTCGTTCTTTCGTAATATTCAAAGTGTCGGAAGGATTTTATAAGTTTTTATCATTATTTTTTATAGAATTCATCGCATCATACATGTAAAGCCAATTGAGATCTGACATAATGCTCTCTGGTGTACGAATTTTCATCATGAGATTGCGTGCAATTGCTATGGGACCGGTTGCATGATAGGCTAATCTATTGAAATCTCCGCGTTTTTTTACTGCTGCAATACGGGGTGTGCGTGTTGTTTCGTAAAGCGAAAGTGCTTTCGTTAATGAAAAATCTTTCAATGAAAGTGCTTTTGCTAATGTGGCAGCATCTTCGATTGCCATAGCGGCACCCTGTGCTGCAAAAGGTAAGGTAGCATGTGCGCAATCGCCAACAAATACTTGTCTCTCTAAACCGATAAAACGATTTTGTTTCATTTGAAAGAGTGGCCAATAACTCCATTCATCAATATGATCGAAAATTTGTAAGATTTTTGAATTCCAATCTTTAAAAAGAGATTTGAGTTTTTCTTTATTTCCTTTATGGGCCCATCCTTCTTTTGAATTTTCTCCATGCGTAATGGCGACAAAATTAAAAATTTTTTCTGATGATTGAATGGGGTAGACAACAAGATGATTTTTTGGTCCCATCCAAGCCGTAATTGTCTTCATATTTTGCAATGAAGAACGAAAGTTTTGAGGAAGGTTATCAAATGTTGTTGTTGCACGCCAAGCAATAAAGCCACTAAAATTTGCTTTTTCATGAAAAGGAGATTGTTGCCGTAGTGTTGACCAAACGCCATCACATCCGATCAGGAGGGGCGTTGAATGAAGCTGTTCTGTTGCCGTATCTGTTTTTATTGTCGTGATTTTAATGTTGGTTGCAGATTGGGTAGAAGATACAATCGTTTCGCCTGCTTTGTATTTGATCAAAGGATTTTCAATCACTGCATTATATAAAATTTTTTGTAAAGCCGCGCGGTGAATCGTCATATAAGGGGCTTTCCAATATTTTTCTGTTAGATTAATAAGATGAGCCCGTAGATGTATTTTTAAAGATAATCCATCTTTTAACTCAAGAAAATATGGGATTGTCGCGACTTCAGTGAGTTTGTTAAGAAGTTTCCAGCGAGCAAGAATAGATGTTGCATTTGGTGTCAGTTGAATACCAGCGCCTATCGTTTCAAGTTGCTTACACTTTTCGATAATGGTGCTTGCAATTCCTTTATGAGCGAGTGCTAAAGCAGTGCTTAAACCAGCAATTCCTCCTCCAACGATGATGGGTGACTGTTCCACAAATGATTTCATATTAAACAAGCAGAATGAAAAGAGGGGTTATTAAGAAAGCCAAAAAACGCAATTATAATAGCTTTTCTGGATTATATAAGCATCCTGTTGGGTTTGTTTGATCGTATGATAGCGAGGGAACATAACGATAAAGGGTTGAGCAGTAAGGGCAAATTTTCTCATCTGCTGTTCCCATGTCGATAAAGATATGAGGATGATCGAATGGTTGTGTAGCGCCTACACACATAAATTCTTTCACACCAATTTCGATTGTTTTATATCCAAGGTCATTTTGGAAATGAGGAATATTGTGATCAGCCATGGCATACAAACTCCAGAATAAATTTTCTCATCAGCTATGATTGGGCTCTTCTATTTTATAGGCGTGAGTTTGTAATAAAGCGTATAATAATGCAAGATGCTTTTTAAGACAAATTTCTCTTCTTTTATGCTATATTAGAATAGTTGTCTTACTTTTAGTGCTTTGCGCATAGCAATAATTCCAAGTATTTTTAAATATTAAATGGAAAAATGATGAGGGAAGTTAAGCATTGATATATTATTATGATGATAACATATTATCAAATGTTATGTGAGATATTTCGTCAAGGATTTTAGAAAATATAAAAGAAAATTATTTAGGATATATGGAACAGAGGGTGGTAAATAAAATTTCTATATCGAATATAACAATGAAAAATCCGGTACGGTTTATTAATCGAGAGTTTTCATGGCTACAATTTAATAATCGTGTTTTGATGGAAGCGGCTAATTCGAAACATCCTTTATTAGAACGTCTACAATTTCTTTCTATTTCAGCTGCAAATCTTGATGAGTTTTTTATGGTTCGTGTTGCAGGACTAGCAGCTCAAATTCGTGCTCGCGTTACAGCGTGCAGTGCAGATGGGCACACTCCACAGGAACAACTTGATATTGTATTAGCTGAGATTTTAAAGCTGCAGGCTCAACAACTACGAGAATTGAATGTTTTACGTGATGAATTAAAAAAGAATGATATTGAAATTATTTGTTCTGATGATCTTTCAGAAATTGAAAAATTATGGCTTGAAAAATATTTTCTTGAGACAATTTTTCCTGTTTTAAAACCTTTGCCTGTTGATTCTACTCATCCTTTTCCATTTATTCCTAATTTAGGGCTTTCTATTGCGCTTCAATTGTCTGGAGAAACTGATCAGAACTCACACACAGTGTTGTTGTCTATTTCAATGCTTTTAAGGCGTTTTATTCTTCTTCCTCAAGAAGGCAATCATTTTCGTTTTATTGCATCTGAAGATGTTATTTGCCTTTTTATTAAACATGTATTTCCTAACTATGAGGTTAAAGGAATTGGTACATTTAGAGTAATCCGAGATAGCGATATTGAAGTAGAAGAAGAAGCTGAGGATCTTGTTCACTTTTTTGAAATTGCTCTTAAAAGGCGGCGCCGTGGGCAGGTTATTCGAGTTGAGTTTGACGCAAAAATGCCAGAGAGTTTACGTCAATTTATAGCGAATAGTCTCGCTGTTCCTGATAATTGTATTAATGTTCTTGATGGATTTTTAGCGCTTAATACGGTATCAGAAATTGTTTCTATTCCTCGTGATGATCTCAAATTTATTCCTTATATTTCTCGTGTTCCAGAATGTATTCGTAAACATAAAGGGGATTGTTTTGCGGCTATTCGTGAAAATGATATTGTGATTCATCACCCCTATGAGACATTTGATGTTGTTGTCCAATTTTTACGTCAAGCTGCTTGCGATCCTGATGTTGTGGAAATCAAACAAACACTTTATCGTACATCAAATGATAGTCCAATTGTTGGCGCTTTGATTGAAGCAGCTGAACAGGGAAAGTCTGTGACTGCTTTGGTAGAACTTAAAGCACGTTTTGATGAGGAAGCAAATATTCGTTGGGCCCGAGATCTTGAATGTGCTGGGGTTCAAGTTATTTTTGGTTTTATTGCATTAAAAACGCATGCTAAGATGTCATTGGTTGTGAGACGTGAGGGAAAACGTCTTTGCTCTTATGTTCATCTTGGGACAGGAAATTATCATCCCATTAACGCTAAAACTTATACCGATCTTTCTTTTTTTTCCACAGATGATGATATCGCTCATGATGTTGCGTTATTGTTCAATTATATTGCGCAATATGAGCGTCCAAATGAAACAATGAAGATTGCTTTTTCACCCTTAACATTGCGTGGTCGTATCTTAGAGCATATTGAGGAAGAAATTGTTTACGCACAACAGGGAAGGTTTGCTGCTATTTGGATGAAAGTTAATGCATTGGTAGATCCTGAAATTATTGATGCTTTATATCGTGCTAGTCAAGCAGGGGTGCAAATTGATTTGGTTGTGCGGGGGATATGTTGTTTACGTCCTGGTATTCTAGGAATTTCGGATAATATTCGTGTAAAATCAATTGTCGGGCGTTTTCTTGAACATAGTCGCATTTTTTGTTTTGGGAATGGTCAAGATTTGCCTAATGAAAATGCAATCGTTTACTTAGGCTCTGCTGATATGATGCCTCGTAATCTGGACTATCGTATTGAAATATTGGTTCCAGTTTTTAATAAAATAGTCCGTCAAAAAATTCTTTTACAGATTATGTTAGCTAATATCATTGATAATCAACAAAGCTTTGATATACTTAAGGATGGAACATCAAAACGTATTACACCGCAGATAGGTGAAAGTCTATTTAATGCGCAGGAGTATTTTATGGCCAATACAAGTTTTGCGGGGGAAAATGAGTCTTTTGAGTCTTCTGTTTCGCGCTTGGTTGCGTTGCATCGGCAACAAGCTGAAATACATAAAGACTGAAATCCAATGACATATAGAGATGCTCAAGGTCGGTTAAAAGGGTGTAAGCCTGTTGCTGTTATTGACATTGGCTCAAATTCTGTTCGGTTGGTTATTTATGAGGGGCTTGTTCGATCACCAACAGTTTTGTTTAATGAAAAGATTCTTTGTGGTCTCGGTCATGGTGTGGCAAAAACGGGATTTTTAGAAGAAAAATCGATGAAAATGGCGTTGCAAACACTGAAACGGTTTCGTACGCTTTGTCGACAGATTGGGGCAGATGAGGTCTATACTTTAGCAACAGCAGCAGCACGAGATGCACAGAATGGCGTAGCATTTATTCAGCATGCTGAAGATATTTTGCAAAATAAAATATATCTTCTTTCAGGAAGTGAAGAAGCTATGTATTCAGCATATGGAGTTGTGTCTACTTTTTATCAACCAAAAGGTATTTCTGGGGATCTTGGTGGTGGAAGTCTTGAGCTGATTGATATTGATCATTCTGATGTTGGTGAAGGGATAACTCTTCCATTGGGTGGTTTAAGGCTACAGTATATGTCAAATAATGATAGTGCTGTAGCTACAAAAATTGTACATGAGCAATTTTATAAATCGTCTGTTGTTCGTACTCGTAAAGGTATAGCACGTTATTTTTATGCAGTAGGGGGGACATGGCGTAATTTGGCAAAACTCCATATGGCAATGAAACACTATCGGCTCCCTGTTATGCATGGCTATGAAGTTGATGCCGTTGAAATGGAGAACTTTTTACGTCTTGTAGCACGTGGCAATATTGATAATATGAGAGGGATTGCAGCGGTTTCTCAGAATCGTCGAAAACTTTTATCTTATGGGGCAATAGTTCTTATTGAACTCATTCAGTGTATGGAGTTTGAAAAGATAATCTTTTCTGGTGCTGGCGTTCGTGAAGGTTTTCTTTATTCACGTTTGCCGCAGGCGATTCGGCTTTCAGATCCTCTCATTGCAGCATGCACAGAAATGGCTATTTTACGGGCACGTTCACCAAAACAAGCAGAAGAACTCATTGATTTTACGACGAATGCTTTTGAAGTTTTTGGAATTTCAGAAACCGAAAATGAATGCCGTTATCGTCAAGCCGCTTGTCTTCTTGCAGATATTGGTTGGCGTATACATCCAGATTATCGAGGCAATGAAGCAGCAAATCAAATAGCTTTAGGATCTTATCCAGGAATTTCTCATGAAGGGCGCCTTTATGCAGCGCTTGCTGTTTTTTTTCGCAATACGAGTTTATTGGTTGATAAAGAATCTCTTCCCATTTTTCAATTAGCAACTCAAAATATAATTGAAAAAGCACGTATTCTTGGCGAAACTATGCGTATTGCTCATCTTTTTAGTGCTTCTGTTGCAGGAATTTTACCTCATTTATTGTGGCATAAAAAAGCAGATCATATTATCCTGCAGATCCCAAAGAATTACGCTGGGTTATTAGGAGAACGTCCTCTTGGACGATTACAGAAGTTATCAAAAATAATAAAACAACCTCTCGCTTTTGAAATTTTTTGATTTTTTTCTAATTTATTCGTGTTTTATGTCTTATAATAGGGCCATTGACAAGGGATAAACTAGGCAATCTATATCACGAGCTGGACAATAGGACTTGTTCCATAACGCCCAAGCCAGACTCCATGCAAGGCATTTGTAATGCCCTGAGCGTTCATAAAAGAAAACATAATTTTTTATTCTGTTATTTGCGTCACAGGATGGATTTTTCACTTCATAAGCTTCATGTGAAAATGAAAAGCCTTGTCCATTTTTACGTGAAAAGATTTTCTTTTATGCTGCGTTGTTATAACGTTTCTGTTTAGCTTGCTCGATTATCTTGATAAGATTCGATTGTAACCAACGCGATAAAAAACCAAACTTTAAAGGTTTTGGAAGAGATCCATTGGTTACATGACGGCGGAATGTTGAAATACTCATATGAAACAGTTTTGCACTTTCACGGTCTGGCAAAAGAATATCATTTCAGTCATTATAAAATCCTTTCACTATAAAAAATAGAAATAAATCATAACTATTTATTAACCATGATTTTTTGAATCCTTTGAAAGGTGTTTAATCTATAAAAAAAACAGCGCTTTATCATATAGTTTCTTATGTAAAACTTTATGAGTCTTATTGAGATGGAATAAGAGAAACTTACGATATTCGGGGGGCTAATTTAATATAAATAACGCTAGATTATCTTTATAAATAAATATATTGCCTTTGTTAGGTATTTTAGTTGTTATGCTGGATCGTTTTTGATTGTTAGATTGCAATCTCGGTAGTTTTTTTTAATACGATATGGTGACGTGAGGCATTATATCTTTGTTTGTTCCGATTGCTAGGCTACTATTTTTGTAATGAATACGCTTTTATTATCAGAGCTTTTTCTTTTTAAAACTTTTAAATGAGGAGCTGTCTGTTTTTTTAGATTTTCTTAATAAGATTGCTATTTGATTGATCTAATAAAGATTTATCTGTCATTTTTAATAAGAGTTTACTATTTAAGTTTTTAACTTTGTCAGAAGTAGGTTTTATTTATCCTATTTGCGTTGGCCTATAGGGCATACCAATTGATGTAGATTATATGTATCATAATGGATTTTTAAAATAAAAATGTAAATTAAAGCTGTTTTGTGCTTATTTTTCCATCGTTAAAGTAAAATCCTATCTGGCCCTTTAGCAGTTGTTCGGCTTTTTGACCAAATATTTCATAGCGCCAGCCATTCATAGCAGGAATATTTTTCTTTATTCCTCCATTGGCAATTTTTTCTAAATCATTAGATGTTGCAATAATTTTAGGGGCAATGCTGTTTTCATTTGCAACAATTTTTAATAACACTTTAAGTAGATCGATAACAGCGGCCGTCGTATCATTGAGTGGATTATGTTTAGGAATGGGGGGTAAAGTAGAAAGATCCACCTCTAACCCTTCGTGGACAGCTTTGATTAATGATTGAGAAATTGAGAGTTTATCCCAGTTCTTATTAAGACTGCGCAACCGCTTTAATGCAGATTCATCTTTTGGTTGTTGGGTTGCTATTTCTATAAGACATTCATCTTTTATGATATGACGACGTGGCATATTGTATTTTCGTGCTTCACGTTCCCGCCAAGCTGCTATCTTTTGTAATACAGCAAGTTCACGTGGCTTTTTAATTTTTCCTTTCACTTTTTTCCATGCTTCATCTTCTGGCATATCATAGGTTTTAGGATTTAAAAGGATTGTTATTTCATCGTCCATCCAGTGAGCACGTTGATTTTTTTCTAACCTTTTTTTCAATAACAGGTAAACATCTCTTAAGTAAGTTACATCGGCAAGTGCATAGAGCAGTTGTTTTTCAGACAAAGGGCGGTAACTCCAGTCTGTAAAGCGGGAGGATTTATCAAGATGATGCCCCGTGCAGCGTTGTACAATTTGATCATAGGAGATAGAATCACCAAATCCACAAATTGATCCTGCTATTTGCGTATCAAAGAGAGGGGAAGGAATAACACCTCCAAGATGATAAATTGTTTCAATATCTTGGCGCGCAGCATGAAAAACTTTTACAACTTTTTTATCGATCATAAGGTCAAAAAAAGGTTGTAAATCAATATTTGGTGCTATGGGATCAATCAAAACTGTGACATCTGGTGATGCGAGCTGGATTAAACACAGTTGAGGCCAAAAAGTTGTTTCGCGGATAAACTCAGTATCGACTGTTACAAAATCAGAGGTACGTAGAGCGTTAAGTGCAATTTCAAGATCTGTTGTTTGTGTAATAAGATTCATCATTTTATTATAATTCGATAAATTAAATTTGTGCTTTATTGACTTTATTTTTGAGTTTTTATTCTCATATCTTGACAAATGGTTATTAAAAAGCGTTTGTAGCGCATGTGAATATTATAATCAAAGGTAAAAAACATGCACCGTTATCGCAGTCATCATTGTGCGGCTCTTCGTAGATGTGATGTAGGAACACAAGTTCGTCTTTCGGGGTGGGTTCATCGTGTTCGTGATCATGGAGGGATTCTTTTTGTGGATTTACGTGATCATTTTGGAATCACACAAATTGTTGCTGATCCTGCTTCACCAGCTTTTAAAGTTATTGAAAAAGTGCGTTCTGAATGGGTTATTCGTGTGGATGGGGAGGTGTGTGCTCGTTCTGATGAGGTTATTAATGCAACGCTTCCAACAGGTGAGATTGAAATTTTTGCACAAGAGGTAGAAATTCTTTCAAAATCTGATGAGCTTCCTTTACCGGTTTTTGGTGAGCCTGATTATCCAGAAGATATTCGATTAAAATATCGTTTTCTTGATTTGCGTCGGGAGACTATGCACAAAAATATCATGCGTCGGACTGAAATTATTGCGGCTATGAGACGGGCTATGCAAAATAATGGTTTTACGGAATTTACGACGCCACTTTTGACAGCTTCATCGCCGGAAGGAGCGCGTGATTTTTTGGTTCCAAGTCGTGTTCATCAGGGAAAATTTTATGCGTTACCGCAAGCGCCACAGCAATATAAACAATTGTTGATGATGTCAGGTTTTGATCGTTATTTTCAGATTGCTCCATGTTTTAGAGATGAAGATCCAAGGGCCGACCGTCTTCCTGGTGAATTTTATCAATTAGATGTTGAAATGAGTTTTGTTGAGCAAGAAGATGTTTTAGCAACTATGGAACCTATTATGCGTTCTATTTTTGAAGAATTTGCAGATGGAAAGACTGTGACACAAAGCTTTCCTCGCATTTCCTATGATGAAGCAATGCAAAAATATGGTTCTGATCAGCCTGATCTCCGGAATCCGATCATTATGGAAGATGTTTCTCAGCATTTTTATAACTCTGGTTTCAAAGTCTTTGCTCAAATTTTAGCGAATGATGAGAATGCTCAAGTGTGGGCTATTCCAGCTAAAACGGGTGGAAGTCGTGCTTTTTGTGATCGTATGAATGTATGGGCACAAGGTGAGGGGCAACCAGGGCTCGGTTATATTTTTTGGCGTGAAGAAGAAGGAAAATTTGAAGGAGCAGGGCCTATCGCCAAAAATATTGGTGAACAGAGGACTGAAGCAATCCGTATACAGCTTGGGCTTGAAAGTGGGGATGCCTGTTTTTTTGTAGCTGGCGATCCAAAAAAGTTTTCATCTTTTGCCGGAGCAGCACGCACAAGGGTAGGGGAAGAATTAGATCTTCTTGATAGAGATAGTTTCTCTTTGGCGTGGATTGTTGATTTTCCATTTTTTGAATGGAATGAAGATGAAAAAAAGATTGATTTTGCACATAATCCTTTTTCCATGCCTCAAGGGGGAGAAAATGCCCTTGCCTGTCAAGATCCTCTTACTATTAAAGCTTTTCAATATGATCTTGTTTGCAATGGTTATGAAATTGCATCAGGTGGAATTCGTAATCACTTACCAGAAATGATGCTTAAAGTTTTTGAACTTGTAGGACTTTCTAAGGAAGTTGTGAAAGATCGTTTCGGTGGTCTTTATCGTGCATTCCATTATGGGGCTCCACCACATGGTGGTATGGCTGCGGGAATTGACCGCATCATTATGCTGTTGCAAGGTGTTAAAAATTTGCGTGAAGTTGCTTTATTTCCTATGAATCAACAGGCGCTTGATCTTTTGATGAGTGCTCCGTCTGATGTTTCTCCTACACAATTACGTGATTTAGGAATCCGCATGGCTCCTACTCACAAAAATAGCTCATAAAGTTGATAATGGATTGTTTTCATCTTTTCTACGTAGAGTGAAGTTTTGATGCCTTTCAAGAGCCATCGGTGTGTGTGGCTGTTTGTGAAATTTAGATAGGTAAAAACGCTATTGTGTTGATTCTTTACGAGGCATTTTTATTCCTTGTTTCTATAGTGGCTCTTCCACTTGTGATAGGTGAGGAAATGATTATGATTGCTTGATCATGAATAAATTAGAAATGAAAGAACTCTATAATATTCGGGAGTCTCATTTTAGTTGAAAAAAATGAATTATCTTTATGTGTTAATATATTATTTATTTTTTATTGAAGTTTTTACAACGTTGTAGCAGAGAATTGTGTCTCTTCGTTTTTATGAAAATAATGTGATTTTCCATTCTATGGACTTACTCTAAAAAGTTTAAATTTCATAAGTTTTGAATATTTTTTAGTTTTTCATAGAAAAACTGAAGGGGATTGTTATACAATTTATCTTTATAATAAAAGATGATGTTTGAAAGGTGCTTTTGTCATTCCAGAAAGGATGAAATAACTCTTTGTAGGCAGTTAAATTATCGTCGGATTTGACAAAGCTTTCAATAAATTACTTAGGACAAGGGGGACGGACATGTATAAATTTTTCAAATTGATATAATTTTCTGTTCATGTTCTAATTGCAGCGTTTGTTTTTATGTAATTGACTTTTAATAAAAAAGTCGACTCATAGAAGATTTCACTAAATAAATCCTATAAGATAATTTCTTATTATTGTGGGAATTGTTGTTTTAATACTATGTCTGATAAAATGAATTTACCTTTTGATAAAGAACATATTGAACCAATAGAATTACGCTCTGCTTTACAGGAACGTTATTTGGCTTATGCACTTTCTACGATTACACACCGTGCATTGCCTGATGTACGTGATGGATTGAAGCCGGTCCACCGGCGGATTGTTCATGCGATGCGTCTTCTCAAACTAAATCCTGGACAGTCTTATGCGAAATGTGCGCGGATTGTTGGTGATGTCATGGGAAAATTTCATCCTCATGGGGATGCGTCTATTTATGATGCCTTGGTGCGCTTGGCTCAAAGTTTTGCTGTTCGTTATCCGTTGGTTGATGGGCAAGGCAATTTTGGTAATATTGATGGTGATAATGCTGCTGCCATGCGTTATACGGAAGCACGTATGACTGAAGTGGCTGCATTGTTACTTGAAGGAATTAATGAGAATGCTATTGATTTTCGTTTAACCTATAATGAGGAAGATGAAGAGCCGGTTGTTTTACCAGGAGCTTTCCCTAATCTTTTAGCAAATGGTTCTTCTGGTATTGCTGTTGGTATGGCAACATCTATTCCACCCCATAATGTTGCTGAGCTTTGTGATGCAGCACTCCATTTGATTGCGCATCCCGATGTAAATGATGAGGCATTAAATCAATTCGTTCTTGGTCCTGATTTTCCGACGGGGGGAATTTTAGTTGAACCTAAAAAAAGTATTGAGGAATCCTATCGTGTTGGGCGTGGATTCTTTCGCTTGCGTTCACGTTGGCATCAGGAACCTGGTAGCCGTGGTTCTTATGTGATTGTTGTGACTGAAATTCCCTATCAGATTCAAAAGTCACGTCTTATTGAAAAAACAGCAGAGTTATTGCTTGCACGCCGATTGCCAATGCTTGAGGATATCCAAGATGAATCAGCAGAAGATATTAGAATCGTGCTGGTTCCTAAAAATCGGTCGGTTGATCCGGAGCTCCTTATGGAGTCTCTTTTTAAATTGACTGACTTTGAAGTAAGATTTCCCCTCAATCTGAATGTTTTGTCTTTGGGAAAAATACCCAATGTTCTTTCTTTACGAGAAAGTTTGCAGCAATGGCTTGAACATCGTCAAGAAGTGCTTATTCGTCGCTCTCATTATCGGCTTGATCAAATTGATAGCCGATTGGAAATTCTTCATGGATATCTTATTGCCTATTTAAATCTCGATGAGGTCATTCAGATTATTCGTGAAGAGGATGAACCGAAAAAGAAGCTGATTAATCGGTTTGAATTAACAGAAAATCAAGCTGAAGCTATTCTTAATATGCGCTTGCGTTCTTTGCGTAAACTTGAGGAATTTGAAATTCGTAAAGAATTTGAAAGTTTGAAAGCTGAAAAAGAAAAACTACAGAATTTGTTAGCTTCTCCTATAAAACAGTGGAAAATAATTTCAGAAGAAATCAAAAAAGTTCGAAACACTTTTGGTCCTGAAACACTCTTGGGGAAAAGACGTACGACGTTTGAAGAGGCACCAAGACATGATCTTGATGATATTCAACAAGCAATGATCGAAAAAGAACCGATTACTATTGTTATTTCTGAAAAGGGGTGGATGCGCGCTTTGAAGGGACATTTGACCGATTATAAAGCGCTTTCTTTTAAAGAAGGAGACAGTTTAAAGTTAGCATTTCCGGCATTTACAACCGACAAGATTGTGCTGATCAGTACGGGTGGAAAGTTTTTTGCTATTGGTGCAAATAGTTTACCTGGAGGGCGGGGACATGGTGAACCTATTCGTCTTTTAGTTGATATGGATGATGAGCACGATGTTCTCACAGCTTTTGTGCATCGCGCCGAGGAAAAATTGCTCTTGGTTTCATCTCACGGTAATGGTTTTATTGTTTCTTCTGCAGAAGTGATCGCCAATACACGAAAAGGAAAGCAAGTGATGAATGTGAAAGCTCCTGATAAGGTAAAGCTTTGTGTTCCGGTAAATGGTGATCATGTGGCTGTAGTCGGTGAAAACCGTAAAATGCTTATTTTTTCTATTGAACAAATACCAGAAATGAATCGCGGTAAAGGTGTTCGTTTACAGCGTTATAAAGAAGGTGGTGTTGTTGATGCCAAGACTTTTAATTTATCAGAAGGCTTAAGTTGGCAAGATACAGCTGAACGAATCTTTAACCGTCAGGCGGACGATCTCTTTGAATGGATGGGAACGCGTGCGGGAGTTGGGCGTTTGGTTCCAAAAGGATTTCCAAAATCAGGAAAATTTATTAATTAAATGTATTTTATAAATGGGGAAAATTCCCTATAGTTTTATGATTGTTTAAGATATTAATTTATAAGGATAATTTATTATTTTTTATATTGAAAGAAAGACCTAAAGCGTAAGTTTTTCTCTTATTTCGATCTTGTTCAGGTTAAATCAATCAAAACTGTTTGTTTGCCTATCATGAGATGAGAGATCAGCCCGTCTTCATAAAAACTATTGAAGAAAAGAATAAAAATATTTTTTAATAAACCGTTTCACATACAAGAGTTGTTGCAACAATAGGTATGTTTGTTTTTTTACATTATACCATTTATGGGTGCTGTCGTGAAATGATTTGATATTTCGAGAGCTGTACCTTTAAACAAACAATGTGAATGTTAACACAAGAGTGTTCTATTTGGAGATGTTTTATTTTGTCTGATAGGTTTATCTTCTTATTGTTCAAGAGAGATGTTATTAATCTTTCATAGTAATATTTATTCGTTAGGATTACTATGATATTGTCTAAAAAGATGACCACGTTCAGCCCATAAGACGAGAAGTATGGCAGTGAGACTCAGAAAGAAAAATCCTGCTGAGTTTGGGATGGTTGTTTCATCAAATTGTTGGGCAATAAAAAAGCTAAGTCCTGCACCGATAGATGTTTGAAGAAAGCCGGATACAGAAGAAGCTGTTCCAGCTATTTCTCCTACAGGTTCAAGAGCGAGTGTATTGAAATTGGCCATAATACCACCGCAGGTAAACATTAATATACAATATAACGTCATATAAAAAGGAAAAGGGATAACACCACCTGCTAAGATGGACCCAATAAACCAAATGCATGAAGCGGCACAAAAGAGCAAAAGCATAGTATGAGCAATACGCCGCATTCCAAGGCGTCCAACGAGTTGAGAGTTAAAGAATGATGATAGAGCTTGAAATGCAGCACCAACTGCAAAAGCAATAGGGAACCAAAGTCCTAGATTATAGATCCCTTCATATGTTTGTTGTGATGTATTAACGGCGGTAAAGATACAGCCTAAAATAATGGAAGTTGCAAGTGTATAGCAAAGTGTTGTGCGATTGGTTATTACAATCCATAAGTTGTGTTTAACTGAAAAAAAGGAAAGAGAGCGTTGCGTATAAAGAGTTTCAGGCAAGCGCAGTTGAATCCAAATCATCAGTCCTAAACCAATCATTGCCATGAAAATAAAAATATATTGCCAATGTCCGAGCAGTAAAATGAGCTGTCCTGTTGCGGGACCAACCATTGGTGCAACAAGAAAAACCATCATAACAATAGACATAACTTCTGCCATTTTTCGACCACTGTAAAGATCACGTACGACGGAAACTGTAAGAACCCGCATAGCAGCCCCTCCAATACCTTGCAAGATACGTAAAATAAGCAAGAGAGAAAAATCAGTTACAAAGGCACAGCCAATCGCCGTAAATGAATAAAAAGCAAGCCCGAGAAGAATAAGTTTACGTCGTCCATACCTATCGCTTATTGGACCGAAAAATATTTGAGCAATGCCATAGCTAATAAGATAACTCGAAATGATATAATGTTGATCATTTTCATTGAGAACATTTAAGCCGTCTAAAATATTGGGCATAGCTGGCAGCATAATATCAACAGCTATAGCGTTAATAGCCATAAGCGAAGCAATAAGAATAACAAATTCTTTATAGCCAATTTTGTTTCTAATCGCATCTCTATGCGTTTGTTCATCGACTGAATATGACATATGGCATCCTTGAAATAAAAATTTCGTCTGAAAACAGCTCTTTTTAAGAGTCTGAATAAAATGAAAGATACCTATGATTGATTACAGGGAATATTTTTTTCGTTCAAAAGTTCCTGTAACTCATTGTTTTGAAACATCTCTTTAACAATATCACAGCCTCCGATAAATTCACCTTTGATATAAAGCTGTGGAATTGTTGGCCAATTTGAGTAATCTTTAATCCCTTGACGCAATTCGTTAGAAGTTAAGATATTAATCCCTTTATAATTCAATCCTAAATAATCAAGGATTTGAACAACTTGTCCTGAAAACCCGCATTGCGGAGCGTCAGGTGTTCCTTTCATGAATAAAATGACGTCGTTTGTTTTAATTTCGTTGTCAATAAAATCATGAACAGTGGTCATTTTTATCCCTCGATATTTCAGATTTTTATCAGTGTGTAATTTATATCCATACTGCTTTTAATCGTATTAAATGTGTGAATGCAAGAAGAAATTTTAGATTATTTTGGGACATTTGTTTGCAACATTAAGGCGTGAAGGTCATTTCCCATATTGCCTTTAAGGGCATCATAGACCATTTTATGTTGTTGAACACGGGTTTTACCACGAAAACTTTCAGAAATAACTTCTGCAGCATAATGTTCCCCATCTCCAGCAAGATCACGAATTGTTACAGTAGCATCAGGAATGCCTTCACGAATAAGCGTTTCAATTGCATGGGCACTCATTGCCATCATTATTCTCCTATGTTGTTCATTTTTTTATAAAGGCTGTTTAAGAGAAAAAACAATTTTTATTCTTCACCCATAAATTGTGGAAACCAGTTTTCATAGGCTTTTGTGAGTTTGTCTACTGAAAGTGTTAATATCCCATCTATATTAAGGGAAGTACCCTCGACTTGACCTAGCTCTGTTAAAGAAACTGTATTGATTTGTGCACGCTCTTTAAGACTATTAAGAGAGTGAGGTTTGACGGCTAAAAGATAACGTCCTTGGTCTTCTCCAAAAAGTTCTGCATGATGGGGTGATTTATTGCTTAATTTTACTTTGATTCCTTTACCTGCTTTAATCACCATTTCAGCAAGTGCTATCGCTAATCCTCCGTCAGAAAGGTCATGGGCAGCGTGAACAAAACCACGATGTATGACATCTCGAACAAATTGACCATGCTTTTTTTCAAGTTGTAAATCTACAGGGGGGGGGGCGCCTGCATCAATATTTAAAATGTTACGTGCATAGATTGATTGTCCTAAATGGGAGCCGCAATTTCCTACTAAAACAAGAATATCTCCATTTTGCATACCACTTATTGTGACCATTTTAGACCAATCATTAAGAAGGCCTACACCAGCAATTGTGGGGGTTGGAAGAATGGCTTTCCCATTTGTTTCGTTGTAAAGAGAAACATTGCCTGAAACGATAGGAAAATCGAGGATTCTACAAGCTTCTCCTATACCTTTAATAGCAAAAACCAGCTGTCCCATAACTTCAGGTTTTTCAGGGTTACCAAAATTGAGATTATCTGTAGCAGCCAGTGGTGTTGCACCTGTCGTACTAATGTTTCGCCAGCATTCTGCGACAGCTTGTTTCCCTCCTTCATAAGGGTCTGCTTCACAATAGCGAGGTGTTACATCAGAAGAAAAAGCAAGAGCACGTTTGCTGTTGTTTCCTACACGGATAACGCCTGCATCACCTCCTGGACAAACAAGGCTATTTCCTTGGATAAGGGTATCATATTGTTCATAAACCCATCGCCGTGAACTTTGATTAGCGGAATTCAATAAGGTCAGAAGCGCATCACCAAGATTTTCAACTTTTTTGACGTCTTCTGCTTTCAAGGGTGTTTTTTTTGCCGGCTCACTCCAAGGACGATCATAAACAGGCGCTTCATCACCAAGCTCTTTGATGGGAAGATTGACAACTTCTTCCCCTTGATGAAATACACGAAAACGTAAATCATCGGTTGTTTTCCCAATGATAGAAAAATGTAGCCCCCACTTATGAAAAATTGCTTCTGCTTGCTTTTCTAGTTCTGGTTTAAGGACCATGAGCATACGCTCTTGACTTTCAGAAAGCATCATTTCATAGGCTGTCATGTTTTCTTCTCGAACAGGAACTGTATCGAGATTAAGCTGTATCCCTAAATTTCCTTTTGCCCCCATTTCAACGGCAGAAGAGGTGAGTCCTGCGGCTCCCATATCTTGAATAGCAACCACGGCTCTAAGTTCCATGAGCTCTAAACATGCTTCAAGGAGACATTTTTCTGTAAAAGGATCACCTACTTGAACAGTTGGGCGTTTTTCACTGATTGAATCATCAAATTCAGCAGAGGCCATTGTTGCTCCACCGACACCATCACGTCCTGTTTTTGCACCAAGGTAAACAACAGGGAGTCCAATACCTTGCGCTTTAGAATAAAAAAGGGCGTTTGTCTTTGCAATACCGGCGACAAAAGCGTTAACAAGGATATTGCCATTATAACGCTCATCAAAATTTACTTCTCCACCAACCGTTGGAACGCCAAAAGAATTGCTGTAACCACCTATTCCAGAAACAACACCAGAAACAAGATGGCGTGTTCGTGGATGATCAGGAGCACCAAATCGCAATGCATTCATAGCAGCAACAGGACGGGCTCCCATTGTAAAGACATCACGTAAAATACCACCAACACCTGTCGCTGCACCTTGATAAGGTTCAATATAAGAAGGGTGGTTATGGCTTTCCATTTTGAAAACAACACATTGTCCTTCTCCAATATCGACAACACCAGCATTTTCACCAGGTCCTTGGATGACACATTTTCCTTCTGTCGGAAGAGTTTTTAGCCATTTTTTAGATGATTTATAGGAACAATGTTCGTTCCACATTGCAGAAAAAATTCCTAGTTCAGTAAATGTTGGTTCTCTACCGATTAACGTCAGGATATGTTGATATTCATCCTCTTTTAGCCCGTGTTGTGCAATGAGTTCTGGTGTAATAGTGATGTTATTGCAAGGCTTCATGAGTATTTATCCGTCCAATTAATCGAAATTTAGCATTTTTATTTTTTTAACCTAGCAGCTTATATTATAAACAATAATGTTGTTTAATAATAAAAATATTTATAGACAGTAAGCTGAAGATTTTGTCCGTTTGTTTGGTGGGATTTAAGACTAAAAATGGTCTTAAATAATTATGTGTTTAGAAAATAATATCCATTGTTGTTTGTGAAGAGCTTTGTTTATAGATTTACGATGCGAGAAATGGTATAAATTCTTGTTTTTTTAAATTATGGAGCGCGAGTATTTTTGCAGCATTATCCATTTACTAACTCTAAAGCACTTTGAAAAAGTAAACGACCGTCAGTACCTCCATGGGCGGGTTCAATAAAGTTTTCAGGATGGGGCATCATACCAAGAATATTACCAGCTTTATTAACAATACCAGCAATATCTTTCATTGAGCCGTTCGGGTTTGTATTTTCTGCATAGCGAAAAACAATTTGTTCATTGTCTTCCATTTGTTTCAATGTTTCACTATCAACAAAATAATTTCCGTCATGATGGGCAACAGGACAACGAATAATTTGTCCTTTAGAATAATATCGAGAAAATTTTGTCTTGGCGTTGACGACTTCAAGTTTGATTTCACGACAAACAAACTTTAAAGAAGCGTTACGCATTAAAGTACCGGGTAATAATCCTGCTTCCAACAAAATTTGAAATCCATTACAGATACCTATAATTGTCGTACCTTCTTGTGCTTTTTCACGAATGGCTTTTAAGACGGGAGTTCGCGCTCCAATCGCACCACATCTTAAGTAGTCGCCATAGGAAAAACCACCAGGAATAATAATAACATCTACATCTGGAATTGTTGTTTCTGTTTGCCAAATTTTTAGTGGCTCAACTCCCGTTATATGATGTAATGCTGCAACCATATCTCGATCACGATTTAATCCAGGAAGTTGAATGATGGCAGTTTTCATGAGCGTTTCACTTAAAAAAGTTCGATTGTATAATTTTCAATGACAGTATTTGCGAGTAACTCTTCACACATTTGTTCAAGTTTTTTCTTTGCGGTTTCAGAAGGTAGTTCATCAAGAACAATATCAAAAACCTTTCCTTGACGAATGGATTGAATGCCTTCGAAAGCTAAACTTTTTAAAGCACCGACAATTGCTTCTCCTTGTGGATCAAGAACGCTTTCTCTTAAAGTAACTGTAATGCGTGCTTTCATTTTTTGCTTCCTGCTTTTTTAAAGAACCTCTCCTTTGAAAGAGGGGTATTTATATAAGGTGATGTTTTTTTACCTTGTTTTTACTTTACGAGAACGGGACCACTTGGTCGTGTTGGTTCATTTTCATTCATAATACCAAGACGTTTGGCAACTTCTTGATAGGCATTAATAAGCCCACCCATATCACGACGAAAACGGTCTTTATCCATTTTTTCTTGTGTGTGCATATCCCATAGTCGTGCAGAATCAGGAGAGATTTCATCAGCAAGAACAATGCGCATCGTTTCATCTTCCCACAGGCGACCAAATTCCATTTTAAAATCAATTAATTGGATGTTAACACCGGCAAAAAGCCCAGAAAGAAAATCATTAATACGAATTGAAAGTTGCATGATATCTTCTATCTCTTGTGGGACAGCCCACCCAAAAGCTGTGATATGTTCTTCCGTTACCATAGGATCATCGAGAGAATCATTTTTATAGTAGAATTCAATGATGGATTGCGGAAGCGGGGTTCCTTCTTCCAGTCCTAAACGCTTAGCAAGAGAGCCGGCAGCAACATTGCGCACAACAACTTCCAACGGAATGATTTCCACCGCTTTAATAAGCTGTTCGCGCATGTTTATACGTTTGATAAAATGTGTTGGGATGCCCAAACGTCCAAGATGGCTAAAAATATGTTCCGAAATTCGGTTGTTTAAAACCCCCTTTCCGTCGATAATTTCATGTTTTTTTGCATTAAAGGCAGTTGCATCATCTTTAAAAAATTGAATATAAGTCCCTGGTTCAGGTCCTTCATATAAAATTTTAGCCTTGCCTTCATAAATACGGTGGCGACGATTCATCATGATTCTCTATTTATCTTGAGAGGTTTTTAATAACATTGATAAATGATACTATCCTAATTGATAGAATTTCTCAATGATATTGCTATGATACTTTTATAATTTTTATCATTACACGTTTACCCAAAGGTGAAGATACATAAGCGATGAGAAAGAAGATCACCTCTTTTGGATCAAATTTTTGCAAGAAAGTGAGAGAGGACCATAAGCCCTTCAGGCCAAGGTCCGTGTCCGGATTCTGCGTTAATATGGCCAGAATACCCAGCATCAACAAAGAGTGATCCCCAATCATTGGCAATTTTTTCTGCTACTGAAAATTGACAAAACTCATCGTTGCGACTGGCTATGACAATAGAAGGAAAAGGAAGCTTTTGGCGATGATAGGGGCCAAATGTCATTAAATGTTTGGGACGTATTTTTTCATTGGCGACATCTGGAGGTGCAACAAAGAATGCGCCACAAATTTTTTCTGTATTTTGTACAGTTGCATGAATAACACTGGGAACTCCTAATGAATGAGCAATAAGCATAACAGGCCTTTGAGCTTTTGCGATGGCGGTTTTAACTTTGTTAACCCACTCTTCACAAACAGGCTTTGACCAATGGAGTTGTTCAATGCGGCGGGCTGTCGACAATTTTTTTTCCCAGCGTGTTTGCCAATGATCTGGACCAGATCCCTTGTAGCCAGGAACAATAAGAATATCGAGTTGATTTGCTCTCATGAATTGTTTTCTTTGTTACAACAGATTTTTGATCATAGGTGGAATGGATTTTGGTTTTCTATGTCGCTTTATTGTTCTTCAAAAACACGTTTAAAAATCGTATTGATATGTTTGGTGTGGTAAGAAAGATCAAATTTTTCGCGAAGTTCTTCTTCACTTAAAGCTTTGGTAACATCTTTGTCATTGAGGAGTTCTTCTAAAAAATCTTTTCCTTGTTCCCAAACTTTCATCGCATTTCGTTGTACAATTCGATAAGAATCTTCACGACTAATCCCTGCTTGTGTGAGGGCTAAAAGAACCCGTTGTGAGTGAACAAGACCGCGGAATTTATTGAGATTTTTTTGCATATTTTCTGGATAGACAATAAGATTTTCAATGACAGATGTGAGGCGAGAAAGAGCAAAATCAAGTGTAATAGTCGCATCTGGAGCAATATAACGCTCAACAGATGAATGGGAAATATCACGTTCATGCCAAAGAGCTACATTTTCCATGGCTGGGAGTGCAAATGCACGTACCATACGGGCTAATCCAGTTAAATTTTCTGTTAAAACTGGATTACGTTTATGAGGCATTGCCGATGAACCTTTTTGCCCAGGTGAGAAATGTTCTTCTGCTTCAAGAACTTCTGTTCGTTGTAAATGGCGTATTTCTATCGCTAGCCTTTCAATAGAGGAAGCAATAACACCAAGTGTTGCAAAAAACATAGCATGACGATCTCTTGGTATTACTTGGGTGGAAACTGGTTCAGCACGCATCCTCAAGGCTTTTGCTACATGTTCTTCAACGCGTGGATCGATATTTGCAAAAGTTCCTACGGCTCCTGAAATCGCGCAAGTAGAAATTTCTTCTCGTGCTGCAAGAAGACGTTTGCGACAACGGGAAAATTCAGCGTATGCAAGAGCAAACTTGATTCCAAATGTTGTCGGTTCAGCATGAATGCCATGACTCCGCCCAATGGTGATTGTCTCTTTATGCTCAAAAGCACGTCTTTTTAATGCTTCAAGAAGTTGATCTATATCCTCTAGCAAAATATCACTCGCACGCATCAATTGAATGTTCAGCGTTGTATCGAGAACATCAGATGATGTCATGCCTTGGTGGATAAAACGTGCCTCTGGTCCAATGAATTCAGCTAGGTGGGTTAGAAATGCGATAACATCATGTTTGGTAATTGCTTCAATTTCATCAATGCGATTGACATCAAATTTAGCTGCTGCCCCTTTTTCCCAAATGACTTTGGCGGCTTCTTTCGGAATAATCCCTAAGTGAGCAAGGGCATCACAGGCATGGGCTTCAATTTCAAACCAAATACGATATTTTGTTTCGGGAGACCAAATTGTTACCATTGCAGGGCGGGAATAACGTGCGATCATCATTTTTTTCCTTGTTGTGAGAGGATTGCGGCTTGGCGCAATGCATTAATACGTGTTCTGTAAAGCTCTTTATTTCCATCTTTATAAATTGCAGAGCCTGCGACAAATACATTTGCACCAGCTTTTGCTGCTATCCCAATTGTATCAACGGTGATACCACCATCAACTTCAAGATCAATAGGGCGGTTTGCAATCATGCTTTTAACGCGCTTAATTTTATCTTTTATTTCTGGAATAAAACTTTGTCCACCAAAACCGGGATTGACTGTCATGATGAGAATGAGATCTAATTGATCAAGCAAATATTCAAGTACATGTTCAGGGGTGCTTGGATTGAGTGCGATTCCTGCTTTTTTTCCCATTTTTTTGATTGTTTGTAATGAACGATGAAGATGTGGACTTGCTTCAGCATGAATGGTTATAATATCTGAACCCGCTTTTGCAAAAGCTTCCAAATAAGGGTCTACTGGTGCGATCATCAGGTGGACATCAAATATTGCTTTTGTTAATGGGCGTAGAGCCTTGACTATTTCAGGACCAAAGGTGATGTTAGGAACAAAGTGCCCATCCATAATATCAAGATGAAGCCAATCTGCACCAGCATCAACAACATCTAACATTTCTTGTCCAAGTTTAGAAAAATCAGAAGCCAAGAGAGAAGGCGAAATGAGATGAGAATGGGGCATTAAAATCTCCTTGATTGGCAGTTTTTATCATATCGCTGTGTATACACAAATATCTTTTGTGTTATGACGGAAAAGAAAGAATATGTATTATAGATCTTTTTATGGAAAGATCGCTTGAAATTTTAAAGCTTTATAAGTGAAAGATATGTCGAATCATAAAACATATTTGATGCCTGAACTTCAACATAAACATACTATCGCGGTTTCTTCCCAAGAATATCGAGATGCCATGAGTCTTTTTGCAGGAGCTGTGCATATTGTGACAACAAATGGTATTAAGGGAAGACGCGGGGTGACTGTTTCGGCGTGTTGTTCTTTATCTGATGATCCTCCAACCCTTCTTGTTTGTCTCATGCGCCATAATTTAAAGAATCAGGTGTTTATGGAGAATGGAAATTTTTGTGTTAATAGCTTGGCAGGAAAGCATCGTTCATTAGCGGATGTTTTTTCGAGGCGTTGCAATTCTACACAAAATGAGCGTTTTGATGTTGCTCAATGGGGAGCTTTGCAAACGGGGGCGCCTAGTCTTTCAGACGCTCTAGCATCGTTTGATTGTCGTTTGATTTGTTGGCATGAGCACGCAACCCATTGTGTTTTGATTGGTGAGGTTGTTGCAATTAACTGTAATCAAGAAAAAGATGCTTTGATGTATTTGAAACGTGAATATCACACTTTGCCTTTATAAAGATTTTATTTTTTTGCATTGATGAAATGATTTATTGTTGCTTCATTTAGACTTTAAACAATGAATGAGAGAGTAGGGGAGGGATGGCTCTGATATCTGATATTAGATTTCCTTCTTTTTAAAGTTTTTCAATAAGCGAGAAAAATGATTCTGGATGAGATTTGATCAAGAATCCAATCTACATAAAAAGCGATTAAACCTAAACAGTGCATTTAGACATATTCGTCAATTGTTATGAAAAGACATTTTACTCTTGTGTTGATGGGTATTGCACAATATATAGACCGCACATAGCATATGTGGAGGTTTTTTATTGCATGAGCGAAGAGATTGATGGTCAATATCGCCCTAGTGAAGATGAGCCTTTTATGAATGAGCGGCAAAAGGCGTATTTTCGTGCTAAACTGGTTTCTTGGAAGAATGATATATTAAAAGAAGCTCGTGAGACTTTGGAAAATTTGCAGGAAGAGAATGTTGGTCAACCCGATTTGACTGATCGGGCTTCTTGTGAAACTGATCGTACAATCGAATTACGTGCTCGTGATCGTCAGAGGAAACTTATTTCAAAAATAGATGCTGCTTTAGAGCGCATTGATAATGGGACATACGGTTTTTGTGAAGAAACCGGCGAGCCCATTAGTATAAAGCGTCTTGAGGCTCGGCCGATAGCCGTTTTGTCATTGGAAGCGCAAGAACGTCACGAACGACGTGAAAGAGTTTATCGCGATGATTAAGGTCATTGAAATGATAAAAAACGAAATTCGTGGTGATAAAATTGTGTATTTTTATTTTTGAGGAGTAGGAATGAATAAAGATGGTTCTTGCCGCCCCTCAATTTCGGCGGTGATTGCTGAATCTTTTACCGCTTGATTCGTAAAAGGAGAGGGATTTTTATCCGATATGTTGTTTCTTTCTGTAGGGGCGGAATTTAGATGTGTGTGTGTTTCTCTCTTTTGTATTTTAGATGTACCTGTAATATCGGATTCTACAACCACATCTGTTAATCCGCCAATAAGGAGCAAATGTTCTTTATTATCGCAACGGACTAAAACAAGGCGGCGTGCTCGATCTATAGAAATTACTTCACATAATGCTAATCGTGATAGACTTTTTTTTCTATTAATGCTGAATCTTCTCGTACTTAAACGACGTAAAAACAAGATAATTATGGTAATAGCTGTGATTGTTATTATAAAAAACAAAGAGCTTATCGTTATTTTCGCAGCAGATACACCTATTTGCTCTGATAACCAGATATACATAGATTTTCTCCCATTTTTGTGTGAAAATATCGTTTTTTATCGAGATAAATTTATAAATACACCCTTAAAAGGCTCACTTAAATACAAGAAATAAAATTTTTAATATTAAGTGAGCTTTCTTAGAAAGATAATATCATAGTATATACTTTATAACAATGAATATAAAGGAAGTTTTGTGATATAAGAAACAGCTAAATCTAAGGCAATGAGAGATGGATAAAGGTTTTGATAATAATAAAAGATCAGCGTCTTCTGTTCATCGAAGAGTTGTGATTTTTGGTGTTGTTTTTATATTAGTTTTTCTTTTCATTGTGGGTATTTTAGGTTTTTTTTATCCACAAAGCTATTTGCAAAAGGCGATATCAATATCTTTTTTGATTCTAGCAATTATCGGTGTTGCAACACTCGTTTTGTGTGGAATGGGCATTTTAAGATATCATGTGTGGTCGCATGAAGATTTTGATTTTAGCATCTTTAATAGGAGCGATGATGCAATTGTAATCTCTGATCTTTCTGGTTTTGTTTATTATTCTAATCAAAACTATCAAAAAATTCTGACCTATAAGCCTGAAGTGTCTTGTTATATGGTTATTGCTGATCTTCCAGGAGCAGGTGCACTCTCGTATCGCTTAAAGGTTGCTGCCTGTAATAATCTTGCAGCGCAAGAGGAATTGAGAGTAGAACAACCAATTTTTACCGATTCTACACCAAAAAAATCTGTTTGGTATAATATTTCCGTGCAGCCTATCACAAAACAGAAAAAAAAGCTTTTATTTTGGCGTATTACTGATATTTCGCATTTACAACAAACGCGAGAAGTTTTTTTCTCGAACCTTCAAGAGGCTATCAATCACTTGGATCAAGCCCCTATTGGTTTTGTATCCGTTAATAGACAAGGAACTATTCTTTATGCCAATGCGATTTTTGCCGAATGGTTTTCAATTGATTTAGCGAATTTCTCAATTGGTCAATATAATTTTGATTCGTTATTTGATAGCGTTGGCGCTAAGAGCTCATGGAGTGATATCTGTTTGCAAACCAACAGATATCAAAGTTCAGGTTACTCTTTACCTTATAGGTTTTCGTTATGTTTAAATTCACACACGACTTGTGAGAAAATATTCCATTGTCTTATATCTGTTTCTTCTCTCTTAGAAGAGGAGGCCATTTATCGTATTGTGATCATTCCACAACAAATACAAAAAGAAGAGGACGATCAATTAAAATTACCCAGTATATTAGGAGAATATTTTGATGCGAGTCCTTTTGCAATAGCCGTGGTGGATCATGCAGGGCAATTGATTCATATGAATAAAGCTTTTTCATCACTCACGGGATGTATGGACAAAGCTGTCAATTTTTATGATGTTATTTCTCGTCGTGATTGTGTGCAGTTAGAGCGTTCTTTTCAGAGAATTGCGACAAATAAAAATTATTTTGTTTCTCTAGAAACTGTTTTAGAAAAAAATGAAGAATGCCATTTACGACTCCATATTATGTCTGTACCGCCTTATCATGGTGATGCATTGCAAGATTTGCTTATTATCTCTGTGATTGAAACAACCGAACAAAAAACACTTGAAGACAAAATGATGCAAAGTCAGAAGATGCAAGCTGTAGGACAATTGGCTGGCGGTATTGCTCATGATTTTAATAATGTTTTAACAGCAATTTTAATGTCGTGTGATCTTCTTTTAAATACGCATCGTAGTTCTGATCCTGCTCATGCTGATCTGATCAATATTAAAAATAATGCTAATCGAGCAGCTGCTCTTGTACAGCAATTATTAGCTTTTTCTAGAAAGCAAACACTTCGACCTGAAGAAGTTGATTTTACTGAATTTTTATCAGATATCCGCAATCTTATTTTACCACTTTTGGGGAATAATATTCAGTTAAAAATTATCCATGGAAGAGATTTGTGGAGCGTTGAAGTTGATCAAGCATCTTTCCAGCGTGTTATTATGAATTTGGTTATTAATGCGCGTGATGCCATGTTAGATGGAGGTATTGTTACGATTGCGACAAACAATATTACAAAGCAACAAAGTGCTGAATTTAATCATCTTGGTTTAGCAATTGGCGAGTATGTGCAATTGACTATTTCAGATACAGGGGCTGGTATATCTGCTGCTATACAAGAAAAAATGTTTGAGCCATTTTTTACAACAAAAGAAGTTGGAAAAGGAACAGGACTTGGTTTATCAATGGTTTATGGAATTATCAAGCAGAGCGGTGGGTACATTTATTGTGAAAGTAAAGAAGGTGAAGGAGCAACATTTCATATTTTTCTTCCCCGTTATATCCCCAATATAAAAGGAGAAATTTCTCAAAAGATTGAAAAAGATGAAGAGAAAGATAAAAATATAGACTTAACAGGATCTGCGACTGTTTTATTGGTTGAAGATGAAGATGCGGTCAGAATGGGGGGGGTAAGAGCTCTTCAAATGAGAGGATATACGGTTTTAGAGGCAGCAAGTGGGGTGGAAGCACTCTCTATTCTTGAGGAACAAAAAGGAGAAGTTGATATTATTGTTTCCGATGTGGTGATGCCAGAAATGGATGGGCCCACTTTATTGAAGGAAGTCCGTAAAAACTATCCTGATATCAAATTTCTTTTCGTTTCTGGATATGCAAAAGATGCCTTTGCTAAAAATCTTCCACAAGATGCTGTTTTTGGTTTTTTATCTAAACCTTTTACACTCAAACAGTTAGCTGTAACAGTTAAAGAAACACTTTCGTCATAAACAAAAATTTATGCAATAGAAAATTGCGTATTTTAAGATTTTTTAGGCGAAATACGAGAGTATTTTGATAAATAGAGCTTATGATAATGTCATAGAATTGAATAAAGAAGAAAAATTTTAAAAATGAACTAAAATTCAAAAAATTACATATTTTGTGCAAAAATTTATGAAGAGATGGACTCTATTATGTCAATATTTCATAGAGATTTTCAATTGTAGATACTGAGCAAAAACTATGTGTAAAGCATTGAAATATGCTGATTAATAGATTGTTGATACACTCAAAAAGATAAAAGCTGTTGTTGCGTATCGACCATTTTGCTCTTCCCTTCAATAAATGCTTTTAAGGCTTCGGGATAGAGTTTATGCTCTGCTTTAAGAACTCTTTGTGCTAAGCACTCAGCAGTGTCATGGGGATAGACTGGAACGGCTGCTTGGGCAAGGATTTTTCCTGCATCCATGTCTTCTGTAACAAGGTGAACAGTGCAACCCGTGATTTTTACACCTGCTTGTAAAGCTTTTTCATGTGTGTTTAAGCCTTTAAATGAAGGCAAAAGAGAAGGATGAATGTTTAAAATTCGTCCTTCATAAAGTTTTACAAAACGTGGTGAGATAAGGCGCATATACCCTGCAAAGCAGAGAAAATCTGGTTTATATTGATTTAAAATTGTAAAAATATTTTCTTCATGCTCTTCTTTTGTTTTGTAAATTTTACGATCAACAATATGAATAGGTAAGTTATGGTTTTGCGCTTTTTCAATACCGTTGGCACGCGGATTATCGCAAATAACCGCAACGATTTCAGCAGGATATGCCGTTTGTTGACTAGCTTGAGCAAGGGCGACCATATTGGATCCATTACCAGAAATGAAAACGACGATTTGTTTTTTCATAAATGCAGTACCCCTTTATAAAGTATTCCTTTATTTTGATCTTGGCATTTTGTTAAAATGCCAAGGGGAGTTACAGTCTCTCCTTTTCTTTCAAGAGCTTGTGTAATTGTTTCAGTTGCATGCTGTGCTACGATAATGATCATGCCAATACCACAATTAAATGTTCTTAACATTTCTGTTTCTTCTATTTTACCTTGTTTGGCAATCCATGAAAATACTGCTGGAACATTGATGCTAGAAAGATTAATTTCAGCGCAGAGAGAGGATGGAAGGACGCGTGGAATATTTTCAGGAAAACCTCCACCCGTAATATGAGCAAGAGCTTTAATCCCTTCATATTTTTGCATGATGGGAAGAAGCGATTTTACATAAATGCGTGTTGGTGTAAGAAGTGCTATACCAAGGCTGCTTTCAGGGGAAAAAGGGGCAGGGTCATTCCATTTGAGATAATTTTGCTGGATGATTCGTCGAACAAGCGAAAAGCCATTGGAATGAATTCCAGAGGCGCTTAGACCTAATATAATATCACCTTCTGTCAAATCTTTTGAAGGGAGTAGCTTGCTACGTTCGCATGCTCCAACAGCAAAACCAGCTAGATCATAATCTCCCTCTGCATACATTCCTGGCATTTCTGCAGTTTCTCCTCCAATAAGAGCAGCACCGGCTTGTTTACATCCTTCTGCAATACCGGAAACAATCGCAGCTCCTTGTTCAGGGTCAAGCTTTCCAGTTGCAAAATAATCCAGAAAAAAGAGAGGTTCAGCCCCTTGTACGAGTAAATCATTGACACACATAGCTACAAGATCAATACCTACAGTGTTATGGTGACCTACTTCAATGGCAATTTTTAATTTTGTTCCCACACCATCATTGGCTGCTACTAGGATAGGATCCGTAAAGCCTGCTGCTTTTAAATCAAAAAGTCCACCAAAACCGCCAATTTCTGCATCTGTTCCGGCTCGTTTTGTTGCGCGTATAAAGGGTTTAATTTTTTCTACCATGGCATTACCCATATCGATGTTTACACCGGCTTTTGCGTAGGTAAGACCAGCTTTGGATTTATCCCCAGCCTTGGATTTATTATTTGTAAGATCTTGATTGCTCATTGGAGCCTTCCTTTAATGGAAAATCAGGTTTTGATATTATGCAATGCCATGATAGAGTTCTCTCTGCAAGAGATATTGATAAGAAAATAAGCAACTTTTCTTGTACCTTATTTTGAAGTTGTTTATAATTTTTTGTGAAGAATTTTTTAGGATATTTTATGAGCAAGATATCAGATAATCACGGACAGTCCTCTTGGCAGCTTATGAGAAAGAAAGTGAGTGAGAATACATCTCGTGATCGTTATAAGACTTATGTGCCAGCGTATACTCAATTACCTTTGCCGAATAATATGAAAAGGCAAATCTTTTTTTGGCTTGGTACGCTGATTTTTTTCATTTTTTTTATGTTTGTTTTTGGATCAATTTTGCTTCCTTTTGTGGCAGGGATTGTGTTGGCTTATTTTCTCAATCCCATTGTTCAATTACTTGAAAAATTTGGTATTCGTCGTGTGTTTGGGACTGTCCTTATCACCCTATTTATTGTTATTACCTTTGTTGCTGCTTTAATTATTTTGATTCCTGTTATTAGTTGGCAAATACAGCAATTTATGAGTGATGGTTTACCTGTTTACATTAATCGTATTCAAACCTTTTTTGTTGAGCATGATTTTGATTGGTTAAGGCGCTATTTTGGAAGTGATCCAAATGAATTACGGAATAATATTAAAGGATTTTTGGGAGAAGGTTCGGATTTTATTACGTCTCTTTTGAATTCACTTTTAAAGTCAGGAAAATCAATCGTTAATATCGTTAGCCTATTTGTTGTGGCACCTGTGGTGGCATTTTATATGTTATTAGATTGGCCACGTATGGTAACAGCAATCGATTCGTTAATACCGCGTGATCATCTTGAAACTGTTCGTAGTATTTTTCATGAAATGGATAGAGCTATTGCAGGCTTTGTTCGTGGACAAGGAACAGTTTGTCTCATATTGGGAGGCTATTATGCTATTGGTTTAACGATTGCAGGACTCAATTTTAGTCTTTTGATTGGTATGTTTATTGGTCTTATTAGCTTTGTTCCTTATATCGGCACAATGAGTGGCTTGGTCCTTTCTGTTGGTATTGCATGGGTCCAGTTTTATCCCAATAATTGGGGGGGAATCATCGTTGTGATGGCACTTTTTTTAATTGGTCAGTTTATTGAAGGTTATATCCTTCAACCCAAGCTTGTAGGTTCATCAGTGGGATTACATCCCGTATGGTTGATGTTTTCACTTTTTGCTTTTTCTTCACTCTTTGGTTTTACTGGTATGCTTGTTGCTATTCCTGCGGCAGCGGCTGTTGGCGTTTTAGTTCGTTTTGCTCTTCATACTTATCTGAGTTCTCAGATGTATTCGAGAAGCGGAAATTCGGAGCCGCTAAAATGAATGGGCGTGAAACGCAATTATCTTTAAATTTTCCCTATGATCCGATTTTTCAATTTGAGGATTTAGTGGTAACGGAAAGCAATCGTATGGCTTTTCAGCTTATTGATCACTGGCCCAATTGGAGCTTACCTATTGCAGTTTTGGTTGGTAAAGAAGGCTCTGGAAAAACGCACTTTTCTAATATATGGCTCCAAAAAGCAGATGCTTTCAGGATTCAGCACAATGAAATTGATCAGGCTATTACTATGGCTTCTTTAGGCAGATCATTTTTAATAGAGGATATTGATGCAGGTGAAATCAATGAGACAGAACTTTTTCATTTAATTAACAGTATTAAGCAAGCAAATCTTGATGCACGACAAGCTACTTTATTGATGACGGCACGAACACTTCCTTCCGCTTGGAATTTAATGTTAAATGATCTAAAAAGTCGTCTTAATTCGGTAATGTTCGTTGAAATTAATCAGCCTGATGATGCATTGTTAACAGCTGTTGCATTTAAGCTTTTTTCAGATAGGCAACTTATTGTACATCCAGATACGGTTTATTATCTTGTAAGTCGTTGTGAACGTTCTTTATTTTCATTGAAGCGTGTTATTGATTCTGTTGATCAGTTGGCATTACAAAGAAAAAGAAAAATAACACGTTCTGTTATTGCTGAAGTTTTGAATAGAAGAAATCCGTAAATACTCCTTATCATGGCTTACTTATTCTGTCCTTCTACTATCGTTTCAATACGTGGAAAGACAAGTCATTTAAATTTTCTCCTTTTTGGATATCTATATAAAAGTAAAAAATAATATTTTTTACTTTTATCATGTGTTTATTTTAAATAGCTTTGAGATTTTATTGTATGATGTTGAATTCTTTCCATCTTCGCATTTGAAAATTTTTCTAAAAAGAGCGCTTTATTTTATTTATAATAAAATCTTTGTGCTTTGAAAAAATGTTTGTTGTTTATGGATTTGGATTGTAGAAGATTCTAGAATTTTTAATAAAAGAGTCCTTGGGAAGATAGAAAAAGAGAGGAAAAAGCTTAATACAGCTTAATTTTTTGGCTTATGTGCTCTTTGGGAAAGTTTTTCTATGATATTTAAGTCGTTTTTTTCTAAAATTGTATCTGTGGAATGCGTTTTGATACAGTGAGAGCTTGCTTAAAACAGGACAAAAATTATGAAGTCCTTATAGAGAAATTCATTCTTTTTTAATATAGATTGGATTTTCTACGGAGGTTATTTTCTACTACTTGTTAATAAATCTGTTATTGAATAGGGAAAAAGATTTAAAAATGTGCTTTTTTGTAAAGAAATGCAACAAAATTAAAAAAAAGTGTGTTTTTCTCTTGCACTTCTGTTGTGAAAATTTTAGGAAATGTGCATCAAGTAAATGTAAATGGCGGAGCGTAGCGCAGCCTGGTAGCGCACCTGATTTGGGATCAGGGGGTCGTAGGTTCGAATCCTATCGCTCCGACCATATTTGATTGAGTGTGTGAGAATGACCCAATTGGGTACGTGTGGTGAGAAACTATCATTCAAGCGTTGTGTAATCTGAAGGAAAAAGGCATGATCGCACGTATTTATAGTCCTGCTAAGACAGCTATGCAGTCAGGTAAGGGGAATACAGGTTTTTGGATTCTAGAGTATGAGCCGGTGAAAGCGAAAATGCTTGAACCTCTTATGGGGTATACGGCAACGTCTGATATGAATAATCAGGTAAGAATCCGATTTAATAGGAAGGAAGAAGCGATTGCTTTTGCGCGTAAGAATGCTATCTCTTACCGTGTAGAAAAGAAACATACGTCGATTCGACGTGCTGTTTCTTATTCTGATAATTTTCGCAGTGATCGGCAGCATTCTTGGACACATTGAATTAAAGATGCTATTTTGAATTGAGAAAATAATCAGTTGGGTCCCGTAGCTCAGCTGGATAGAGCAACGGCCTTCTAAGCCGTGGGTCACAGGTTCGAATCCTGTCGGGATCACCATGTTTAAATGATATTAATAGGCTATAAAAAGTTAGAGAGTTTTCCTTTTATTCTATTAGCTTATTTTTCTGTAAACTCCCGAACCTTTTTGATGTTTTTTGGTTGATTTTGTTGCTAAACGTTTTCTGTTGACTGTTTTAGTATAAAATGGTGCTGTTTTCTCTTTTTTCAGTAAAAATTGCTTTTGATTGCTGAAACTTTAGCATTGCATATTCTTGCCGCGTGTTGCTACTATATCACATGCTTTAGGAAACAGATTGCAAAAACTCTTTTTTACGAGCTTCTTTTCATCTTTCTGAAAATGAATATTTTATTTCTTAGATTAGATTTAAGCATTGCGGCTAATGCTGGTGAAATTGCCAAAAAACATCTATTGTGATTTTTTTTATTTTTTATGAATAATATTATTACGTTTTTCAGCATGATCTTTGGTAAGATCGATTTTGATTAGATACAAGGCATGATGGATTCGATTTAGAACTGTTTATGATGAGAATTTACAGACGGCACAAGAGGTAGGGAATATCTTCTTGTCTTGGAAGCTGTGATTCATAACGAATTACTTCTTTATAGTTTTTTCGTATAAAAAGTTGTTATATGTGCCGTCCAGATAAGATATTGTTTTTTTCAATGAGAGACACTTGCGGACAATTTGATTTAACATGATTGTCACTGTTTCTCAGGTAGGGTTATAGGTTGCATCAATGTTTAGGTTTTCTTAGTCTTATAGGTTTAAGAATGTATACTGTGTATTTATATGAATGAAGATAGATTGTATCTTAGAGTTAAATTTTTAGATTTCATATTTACATTTTCAAATGTTTTTTCTTATTTCTTTATAGTTTGTACATCATGTTAGAAGTATTTTAATATTGGATAACAATCACATTAAAATGTTATACAGATGAGATCTGAAGATCTAAACTCACACGGTTCAAGGTGATCATTATTTCAATAAGAATATAGTGTGAGGAGAATGCCATTTTACAGGCTTTGTTTTAAGAGATATCTCTTAAAGCTCACTTCATGCTGGCGCTCGTGAATGGTACAATGATAAATCCATTGAGCTCCATCATCTTTACACTTATGAAGAAATAAGCTGACACTATCATATACTTTGCCTATTTGTTAGCCTCCGATGTTGCAATAGATCTTAGCACTTGAGGCATTTATCGGCATTTTTGTGCTTTTTTATACAATTTTTACTTAATACTAATTCCTCTTATGACGTGTAAGAGAGACGGTTTTGTTTGATTCAATATAAATTAGGTTTGAAATGAGAAAACATTACGATATTCGGATTTCTCATTCAACATGGCAAACAATAAAACATGATTATAAATCAATGTATTTTTAGAATGAAAAAATTTGCTTTTATCGTGTTTTTTTACTATTTTTAATATTTTATTATAATCTGTAATTGGTAAACTCAAAATACAGCTCTAAGGTTAAGTGTTTTATATCTATCGAAGTGACTGTGGTTATATCTAACTGTTTGGACAACAAGTGTTACCAATAGACATGAAAGAATTAAGAAAAACAGGGGATAGATCAGGAAATAAACAATATTTTTTAGAACAGAAGCCTATGCTTGTCGAAAGAATTTTAAAATCCAACTTCTAATCTGTTGCAAAATGATGTTGTTATTACGTTTGTGATACTTTTAGATGGCTTCCCCCAAGAGGCGCTATCAGAACGTAAAAAATATTAGAACACTCCCTAAGGCATGCCCTTTGTAGAGGCATGTTGCAAAATCTTATTTCCGAACCTTTATTTACGCATCCCGCACCTTGGAAGAATACGATAATTCAATAATTTATTTATACTATAAAGTTGAATGGTGGGCGTGACAGGGATTGAACCTGTGACCCCTACGATGTCAACGTAGTGCTCTCCCGCTGAGCTACACGCCCATTCATTGATGTTGCATACACCATATAGAATGCCAAACGTCAATGCCTAATTTCATTTTCTCTTTCAACAGATGCAAATAACTTTAAAAATACTTTTTAAGCAGCGATAAGGATCTTTTCAACTTCATTGACGAGTTCACGTAAGTGAAATGGCTTAGAGAGAACCTTTGCATCAGGAGGGGCATCACTATTTGAATTGAGTGCTACTGCTGCAAAACCTGTAATGAACATTACTCGTAAATCAGGGTCAATCTCAGTAGCACGTCGTGCAAGTTCGATTCCGTCCATCTCTGGCATCACAATATCAGTCAGGAGAAGGGAAAATGGCTCTTCTTGTAAACGTTCATATGCGCTAATACCATTATCGAAATCGGCGACTTCGTAGCCTGCACGTTCTAAGGCTTTTACGAGAAAGCGACGCATATCGTTATCATCTTCTGCGAGCAGGATTCGTTTCATGATTATGTTCCAATGGCTCCATTTGTCAGAGTTTTGCCGCATCAATTATACAATATAGAGTATTTAGAAAAAAGATGGTAAAATGCTCATAATTGAAATGAATGGCAAAATGGTTAATTCTTACATTCTTATTCAGAATACAGCATATTCGTTGTGAGTTGGTTAAATTCGAAATATATGTGATTTTGAAAAAAGAAGGGGGGCTCTAAAACTTCTAAGATGATTCATTGTTATCTTTTCTTTTAAATTTGCTGATTATTATCAGAATTCCATTAAAAAACTTATGAAAACCATTATTGTAGGGACTTTCTATATCGATAAATTAAAAGAATATTATGTTAATTTATTGTTTTTAAAAAGTTCTCCTAAGAAATAGAAATTTTATAGTTATTTGTTTTTATAGAGATTTGTAATAAATATTATAAATGCGCTTTATTTCCAGTTTTTTTCCTTAAATAGATGAAAAATATTATTTTTCTAGATATAATATTAAATGAGTATTTTATAACAAATCAAAAATAGTATTTTGATGCTTTATTTATAAATATGTATCATGTTATATTAAGATAGATTTATTATTTTTATTTATATAAGTAGTTTTTTATTAAGTTATTTTTTATGATAAAAATAATATTGTTTAATGTAATGATATACTTTGTATATTAGTTTTTTTATTAGAATGCGTGGTGAATATTTAGGTCATGGCTTGTCTGTAGAGGCTAGAAAACGAATCATATGAGTGGTTGGAAAGTAAAATCCATTATATTAAAAAGTGTTTGTAGATCCAATGCTCGTAGAAAATTTCTTTTTTGATAGGGCGGAGCGGAAATTAAGGTTTAGTGTTATTTTACAGATACATTATCGGGAATAAATGCATCAAATGCAGCCCAAAATTGCTTTTTATAATCTTCGTTAACCATAATTGTATCCAGTTCAGCGCCTGTAATAGTAATACTTTCTGTCAGACGTGTGTGTTGGCATAATTGCTGCACTTCAATGTTGTTTGCAATATTATTTTGATTGGCAAGAATAAAGAGTGTTGGGATTCGTAAATCTCCATGAAGTACATTTCTCTTCACAGAATCAATCGCATTAAATACTGATGCTATCCATTGGGATGTTGGGGGCTTAATGGAAGAGAGCGGCACTTTATGTATGTGTCCCAATTGTATATTTTTTTGTTTTGTTTTGTTTAATTTTTTACCATCTTTCGCTGGTATAAAGCCAAGACCTATATCAGAAAGAAATTGTGTTAATTTATGTTGAAAACCATTTGTTTTATTGCCGAATGGAGCAAAAAGGGGAGAAACACAGAGCAATCTATTAAACTGATGATTAATGAGATCTAATCCGCTAAGTGCTATCAATCCACCTATGCCGTAGGCAAGCATAGAGTAAGGTGGCGGACAATTAGGATAAACAATATTTTTAAGAAATTTATATAAGTCATTAATATCGTTATTTATATCAAAATAATGATGTCTGTTTTGTTTTCTTATCTTGAGGGATGTTTTTTCTTGATCAAACCAGTCAAATATTGCTGTATGAAAACCGCGTTTAGAAATTTCATTTATTAATAAAAAATATTTTTCTAAAGCATTTGCGTAGCTTTTGAGAATAACAATTGTTCCCTTAGATTTTTCCACCTCAGGATATGTTATAGCAAAACGAATTTCATGATCTATTGCTATTTTAAGAGTACCATGATGGACATTAAGAGGAGTGGCCCCCCAGTCTATGGGATAAAGAGGTGTTTCCAATTGAAATCCTTTACAGTGTATTTGCTGCTTAGTGCTTTGACATTTATGTAATGAAGAAAAAGGATTTAAAAAGGGGTATATTGCTTTTTAGATAGTTTTTATCAATTTAGGTCCCAAAGAGTTGAAATAAAGAAAAACGATTACTAGATAATATAGTGCGGTTGCCATGATGGGGCCGCAGGTTCACAAGTAAGTTTGCCATGTGGGAACTTTGTGAATTAGTTATAAATTATAGTCGCTCTAGAGGAGGGCAATATTATGCGTCAAGTAGATTTTTCACCATTTTATCGTTCCACAGTAGGTTTTGATCATCTTTTTAACTGGTTTGATTCTAGAACACAACCAGACGAAGTTTCTTCTTATCCCCCTTATAATATCGAGCGTTTAACTGAAGATTCTTATAGAATTTCTATGGCTGTTGCTGGTTTTTCTCAAGATGAAATTGATATTGAAACGCATTGTAACCAGCTGATCGTTAAGGGAGACAGAAAGTCTAAAAATGATGATGAAGAGCGAGAATTCCTTTATCGAGGTATTGCTTCGCGTGCTTTTGAACGGCGTTTTCATTTAGCTGATCATGTTAAGGTTATTGGGGCAGAACTCGGAGATGGACTTCTTCATATTCAGCTTAAAAGGGAAATGCCAGCTGAATTAAAACCTAAAAAGATAACCGTACAGATGTCACCATCCATTACAAAAAATGATAACAGCGACATTATCGTGTAAAGAAAATTTAGAAAATATGAGATCGAATAATTATAAATTTTTCTGAAGAATAAAAAACGCGAGACCTTTTGTCTCGCGTTTTTTATGTGTTTTCCTAAGAAGAAGCGCATTTAAATAAAACAGCTTATCTCGAATTTATGATAAAATATCATTGCACATTATTCTATGTTGAAGAAAAATTTCATGTGTGTGCAATTGAAATGCATAATAATTCACTTTTTAAGTAAGCTTATTTTATAGCATTTTAAAAATGGTCGGAGCGGCGGGATTTGAACCCACGACCCCTTGACCCCCAGTCAAGTGCGCTACCAAGCTGCGCTACGCTCCGAGTTTGTGTAAAACGATTAAATGACTGTTTCTTTAAAGGCAAGAGAAAAAATAAACAGAATAATCTAAAATGCTCTTGCACTTAGAGCTTTTGAAAGTAAAAATTTTGGACATCAATATTTTGTTGTTAATTCAAGATAAATAACGAATTTGTAAAATTCTTTGTGATCATTAAATTTTTAGCACTATAGTTAATAGATGTATGCATTTAATTACTTTTGAGATTGTGAGGGGGTAAGATTGGTGACTTTAGGGGTATGAATTGGAGCAAATGAGTGCGGAAGGTATATTTTTTTTCTTACCTAATCGTTACGTTTCTAAAAAGATAAAGATTTTCAAAAAAAGAGGAGTGAATGTATGGTTTTGAAAAGTTTTCATTTTTTTAGAGTTTTTATAGATGAGGTATTTTGCATTTTATGTGGACAAAAAATTGTAAGTTCTGGATTATATAATCATAAATCTCATTTTACGGGTATGTATTTTTATCCAAATAAACAAGGTCAGAATGCTTTAATTTATGTTTTGTTTTTTTTCTGAAATATCAGATAAAATATTATAGAGGAAAAACTTTCAAAGTGTCTATTGAACTAAGAAAAGAGTAAAGGATGAGCCGTTTTTCGGTAATAAAGTTGACGCAAGCAGCAGTGGATCGTGTTAAAGCGATTATGGATGCAAAAGATGCACAGGGTATTCTTGTTGGTATCAAAAAAGGTGGTTGTGCAGGGATGGAGTATACAATTACTCTTGTCAAAGAAAAGGGGATAGATGCGGATGTTGTTGAAGTGAATGGTGCCCGTGTTTTTGTAGCACATGATGCGGTATTATTTTTATTAGGGACGCAGATGGATTATGAAGTGACAACGCTGCGGTCTGGTTTTATCTTTAAAAATCCTAATCAAGTTTCAGCATGCGGGTGTGGAGAATCGGTGGAACTTCGTCCTGCTACGCAGGATCAATATAAAACAAATTGAGCTGAGCTAAATTATAATTTAGTAATTTTAGAGGGTATTGTTCTTTTAGGTAGAAGAAATCTACTATTTTTTATTGTTCATTTTTAGCTTGCTTCCAAAGTGCTTCCATTTCATTCAAGGATGCGTCAGTGAGTGTTTTAGATTGAGTGGATAGCTTTTCTTCAATATAGGCGAAACGATTTCGAAATTTTATATTCGTTTTTTTTAATGCTTTTTGTGAATCAATCGCTAAGTGGCGCGCGAGGTTAAGGAGTATAAAGTAGAGATCTCCAAACTCTGCTTCTATCTCTGAGTTTTGTTTATTTTTGATGGCTTCTTTGAGCTCTTCGAGTTCTTCTTCTATTTTTTCAAAAACTTTATCACTTTTTTGCCAATCAAAACCTACTTTAGCTGCTGCTTCTTGTAAAGCAAGTGCCTCTTGGTTTGCTGGCTGGATTTGTTTTACTTTTGCGAGTATGCTTGTGGAGGAATTGTTGTTTTTTTCTTCGCACATTCTTTTTTGTTCAACCTGTTCTCTTTTTTTTATATATTCCCACTCCTCTTTTATAAATCCTCGTTTTTTTTGCTCGGCATTTCCAAAAACATGAGGATGGCGTCGAATCATTTTTTCCGTGATTGCATAAACAACATCTTCAAAAGTAAAGCTGCCTTCTTCTTGTGCTATGGTAGCATGATAGACAACTTGTAAAAGAAGATCCCCAAGTTCTTCACAGAGATCCTTTCGATTCTTTCGTTCAATGGCATCGATGACTTCGTAAACTTCTTCGAGCATATAGGGTATGAGGGATTCAAAAGTTTGTTTTTTATGCCAGATACAACCATTATCAGAGTTTCGTAATGCAGTGATAATTGCTGTGAGATCTTTGATATCTTTTGAGGCTAACATTTTGCACTTCCTTTGTAAGCAATAGAGCTTATGTTAGATGTCCCAACGCCTATGTAACCACATCCATTGTCCAGGATATTCACGGACCCAAGATTCAACAATATCATTTAATTTTTGCGTAGAAGCAGCTATATCGATATCATTTTTTTCATCACGTGGAAGTTCTACATGTTCATATAACTCTAAACGATGACGTCCACTAGGCAAACGAATACAACGTGCTGGATAAATATCACAGTCATATTGTCGAGCAAGTTTTATAATTAAGGGGTTTGTTTTAAGAGGTCTGTTAAAAAATGTTCCCATGATACCGCGGCGAAATTTTTGATCAACGAGCATACCAACATTTTCACCTTCTTCTAATTTGGCTGCTAATGCCCATGCTGCTCCGGCCTTGGAGGGAACAAGGTGTCCCATAGAAGTTTGTCGTGCTTTAAGGATTCGTTTGGCAACATAGGGATTATTGGGTGGTCTAAATAATACCGTAACATTAAGATCAAAACTTTGTGCACAAATAGGCAGAAGTTCAAAATTTCCAGTATGTGCGGTGAAAAAAATATGTGGTTTTTTTTCATTTTTTAATCGCTCAAATATTTCAATACCTTTAACCTCAATGAAACCTGGCTCGTCTGCATGAGGATCAAAATCAAAAATTTTATCAAGAAAAATATATTCGGCTAGGAAACGTCCTATATTTTCCCACATTTCTATTGCAATCGCACGGAGTTCTTGCTCTGTTTTTTCTGGATATGCACTCCTAAGGTTTGCAAGTGTGATTTGATGACGATGTACAAGGGGACCAATTTTTTTTGCTAACCAAGCAAAAAAAGAAATTCCCATTTTGGCTGGAAAACATTTTAGAATAAATAAAGAACCAAAGAGCAGATATGCCCATAACAAGTAGGATATTTTTTTAGCTATAATTTTAATACGATATATGAGATTTTTAAGAGAAAGCTTCATCATGATTTAATCGATTTTAAGGATAATTTTACCAAAAACATCACGGCTCTCCATTCGTTTTAAAGCTGTATCAATTTCATCCAGCCCAACAATTGTATCAATGACAGGGTGTACGGCTTTTTGTGCCATTTTTTGCATGGCATTTTTCATATTTTCCATACGGCAGCCAAATGAACCGAATATCTTAAGCTGTTGCTGGAATAATTGCATGAGATTTATTGGTGCTGAAACACCAGAGGTAGAACCGCAAGTCACTAAACGTGCTCCTTTTTTCATACATAACAGAGAACCGTTCCATGTATCTACACCAACATGCTCAAAAACAACGTCAACACCTTTTTTTTGGGTTAATTTACGCACTACACCTTCAAAACGATCTTTACGATAATTAATCACATGATCTGCCCCAAGAGAGTGTGCTTTTGCAATTTTTTCATCTGAACCTACAGTTGTGATAACTGTACAGCCCATGTGTTTTGCAAGTTGAATGGCTGCAGAACCAATACCTGAACCACCAGCCTGTATCAGGATTGTTTCTCCTGCTTGTAGTTTTGCGTTATCGAAAAGCATATGTTCTACGGTACCAAAAGTAATTGGAGCAACTGCTGCCTGCAATTCATCACATTGGGGTGGTGATGGAACTAATAAACGTGCTGGCAAATTGACAAGCTCACACGCAAATCCATCAAGGTGAAAACCGTAGACTCCCTTTACCTGACTGCAAAGATTATCCCGTCCTTCATGACAAGCTTGGCATACTCCGCAGGTTTGTGCACCATAAATTGAGACAATCTGTCCAAGTTGGAGATGTTCAACGCCATCTCCTATTTGTATAACCTCACCAGAGGCTTCTGCACCAATGATGAGTGGCATTTTTCTTTTCGCAAAAGCCATGCCACGCCATCCCCATACATCAATATGATTAAGAGCAACGGCTTTTATCCGCACAGTTACTTCACCTATACTAGGTGAAGATGGCGGGGAAATATTGGTGATTTCAAGCCGACGATCATCGAAGAGTTGCAGTGCACGCATTATCATCCCCCTTAAATATATTATTAGGTTAGCGTTATAAAATTTTATTATTAAAGGATTATCCTTTATATGCAGTGATAACAAGACTCATATTTTGACCACCAAATCCAAATGAGTTTGACAAAACCGCATTGACACAGGCCTTACGGCTATGATGAGGAACAACATCTAAAGGGATCGCAGGGTCAGGATTATCATAATTTATTGTCGGTGGAAGTATCCCCGATTGAATGGTTAAAAGCGAAAAAACCGCTTCTATTGCACCAGCAGCAGTTAATGTATGCCCAATCATTGATTTATTAGAAGAGACTGGAATATGCTTTAAAAGATCACCGAATACTGTTGATAATGCAAGATATTCCATTTTCTCATTTTCAGGTGTTGAAGTTCCGTGGGCATTAATATAGTCAATTTCATTGATGGTTATTTTTGCATCGTCTAAAGCTTTGCGAACGGATTCAATTGCTGGTGATGCATCGGGTTTTGAACGTGTACGGTGAAAGTCATCGGCGGTTTCTCCACAGCCAGCTAAAATTCCTAAAACTGTAGCATTACGGTTTAATGCGCTTTGAAGAGATTCAAGAACAAGAGCGCCTGAGCCTTCTGCCATAACAAAACCATCTCGATCACGGCTAAAGGGTTTTGCTGCTTTTTCTGGAGGCTCATTCTGAGTTGAAAGAGCAGATAGTAACGAAAAACGGATGAGAGATTCTGCTGAAACTGATCCATCTGTCGCAATTATGAGAGCTCGATTTGTTTCTCCCCGTCTAATAGACTCAACACCTAATTGAATTGCTGTTGCACCAGATGCACAGGCAGTGGAAAGTGTAACAGGAAGTCCTTTTGTGCCAAATGTTTTTTGAAGTTTTTCTGCAATTGCACCAAATTGTGTGGCTTCAAAAAGCGTCTCATGGAGTTTATCCTTACAGACTTTAAGAAGATGTGCATAAGAAGGCTCATTATTGAATTCTTCCTCTTGATCAAGACTAAAACGTGCTTTCCATTCAAGTTCAACAGGAGGAGCAGCTAGAAAGAGTGGTCCATTAAATTTTTTTTTATCAATAGCAGCTTGTTCTAAAGCTTCTTCAGCAGAAAGATGTGCAAGCTTCTCAGAGAGAGCTGAAGCACCAAGTGTACTTTCTTTAAGAAAATCAATTGTTCCAGCAATATATGTATTTAATCCCTCAACGGGAAAACGTGTTATTTTGTGGATACCACTTACACCACTTGTTAATTTTTGCCAATTTTCATGTTTCCCTTGTCCCAGTGATGTGACAATGCCTGCACCAGTTATTGCTACAAGTGGACGCCCAAAATGATCATGATATTTCACTATAGAAATTCCCCTTCAAACAGCTGTAAGACGCACAATACCTTCAGCTCTTTTTATACCAATAGTTGTAACAAATATTTCACGTACTTCTTTAGAAAAAGGTTTTTCATGAGGACTTAACGCTGGAAAACAATGTTTTTTTTCAATTGAAAGTGCTGAAAGAGCTAGAGCTAGAGGAAATTGTGCTTCCCTCATATAACCAAATAATGTTGTAATGCCACGATAAGATAGATCAGCATTATCAAGAGCATTTTGTTCTGCTTTTGTTGCTTCGTGAGCTCCTGAGGCTGCTGAAATGGCTAAGGCAGATTTAGCGCCAGCAGTTTTCAACATTGTTGCAATTGACTCTCTAAGTGGAATTTTGGTTCTATCTGTTTGGTCTGTAATAATTTGGTTAATTTCAGCATAAGCACGTGCATTGCGTTTTTTGGCATGTTCTCCACTTTCAATAACTAGGAAGATACCACCAGAACCGGCTATGATACCGCCGCCGGGGTGGATTTCACGATCCCACACTGGGCTCCATCCATTATGGGTTAAAAGACCACCAAGCTCATGCGCCAACAACATATCATAACTTTGTGCATTATAGGAACTTCCTACAAGAGCATGGGTGCTTTGACCTGATTTAATACGAGCTACAGCAATTTGAAGTGCAGAAAGACCACTGCCTTCTTCTCCCATAAATGTACGAGATGATCCAGTGACTTTATGAACAATTGAAATGTTTCCTGCCAAAAGGTTTGAAAGTTGTGCCAAAAATAATGTTGGGCGAAGTTCAGTTGAAAGAGCAACATTTAACATAGAGGTATGATCGGCAACTGCGCGCGCTTTAGAAAGAATCTGTGTATCAACAGTAATATCACGTTCTCCCCCACTTGCAGCTACGATCATATCCATTGTTGAAGTGAGTTGTTCATTATTTTTCATGCCGGCATCATCAAGAGCAAGACCAGCCGCATAGGTACCAAGACGCTGCCATGTTCCCATTTGCCGTTGATCACTTTTTTTAGGAATTTGTAAACTCCAATCAATTTCGGGCAATTTATGAACCGTGTAGGGTGAAAAAGTTGTATAATCTAGGTTTGGTGTACGGATTGGATCATTTAAGAGATTCCAATGTTGATCAGTTCCTTCACCCAGAGAGCTTATGAGACCTATACCAGTGATGAATACAGATTGATCATGCATGGCGAAAAAACTACTCCGCCTGTTTTAAGGCAACGAGATCATCAATTTTTGCACAAAGGTTTTTAAGAACAAAGTATTCTTCTGTTGCAACGGTACCTTCGTTGACTTCTTGTGTCCATTGTTCTAGAGGGACTTTTATTCCGAAAGCTTTATCAATAGCGAAAACAATATCAAGAAAATCAAGACTGTCGATTCCTAGATCGTCAATTGTATGACTTTCAGGTGTAATTGTATTGCGATCAATTTCACTGATTTCTGCAATGATATCAGCAACTTTATCAAACGTGGAAGGCAATGTACGGATTCCTTATTATAGAGTTAGTAAATTCAAAATACATTTAATATTGTTCTTCTAGCCTTTTTTCTCTTTTAAAAAAAGACTTAATCCAAAATATAGCTGTCTTTATCTATAGAGAAAAGAGGTTTACAGTACATGAAATACTATATCTCAATATTTAAAAAACTTTGAAATTTTATTACGCATTTATTTTACGAGACTATTTTTTCTATTGGCAGCAAGGACAGCAAGGGCTGTTATATTAACAACTCCCCGGGAAGTTACTGAAGGTGTTAAGATATGGGCGGGACGTGCTGCCCCGATTAGAATAGGACCAACATGGAGTGCATTTGTGAGGCTTTTAACAGTGTTGAGCGTGATATTGGCTGAATCAAGTGTTGGAAAGACAAGCAAATTAGCTTCACTTTTAAGACGAGAATTAGGAAAAACACGATCACGAAAAACTTTGGAAAGGGCAGCATCAGCATGCATTTCACCATCTGCTTCTAAATCAGGGTGTAATTTGGCAAGAATTTCTGTTGCACGTCGCATTTTACGCGCACTTTCTGTGTTTTTAGAACCAAAGTTTGAGTGTGATAATAAGGCTGCTTTTGGTGTTATTCCAAATGCTTCAACTTCTTGAGCTGCCAACACAGTCATTTCAGCGATTTCTTCTGCAGAAGGATTTTCATTGACGTAAGTATCTGTAAGGAAAAGAGTACGTTGTTGAGAGATAAGCAAACTCATAGCAGAAAAACGGTGAACATTAGGATCAAGACCGATAATTTGTTCAATCAATTCAAGTTGGCGTTCAAAGCGTCCTTCTAAGCCGCAAATCATTGCATCTGCTTCTTCACGCATAACGGCAAGGGCAGCAATAGCCGTTGTTGATGTTCTCACTACTGTTTTTGCCATTTCAGGCGTAACACCACGCCTTCCTGTATAATGAAAAAATAAATTAACATAATCACGAAAACGTGGATCATCTTCAGGGTTTGTTAATTCAAAATCTATACCGGGACGAATTCTTAAACCAAAGCGTTTTAATCTTGCTTCTACGACATGTGGACGGCCGATAAGGAGGGGCGTTGCTGTTTGTTCTTCAATGACAACTTGTGCTGCACGAAGGACGCGTTCATCTTCACCATTGGCATAGATGACGCGTTTACGTTTTGCTGTTTTTGCTGCAGCAAAAACAGGTTTCATTGTTAAACCAGAAAGAAAGACAAACCGATTGAGGATATCATAGTAGGCTTCCATATCTTCAATGGGACGAATGGCGACACCTGTTGCCATTGCTGCTTTAGCAACAGCGGGAGCAATACGCAGTATTAAACGCGGATCAAAAGGAGAGGGGATCAGATAGTCTGGTCCAAAATTGGGTGGTTCTTTTGAGTATGCACGTGCTACAACATCTGAAGTTTCTTCACGTGCAAGGGCAGCAATCGCATGAACAGCGGCCATTTTCATTTCTTCATTAATTGCACTAGCACCTACGTCTAATGCACCACGGAAGATATAGGGAAAACAAAGGACATTATTAACTTGATTGGGATAATCAGAGCGTCCTGTGCAGATCATTGCATCTGGTCGTATAGAGCGTGCTTCTTCAGGCATAATTTCTGGTACTGGATTAGCTAGCGCTAAAATGAGTGGATTTTGAGCCATTCTTTTAAGATATTCAGGCTTTAAAACACCACCCGCAGATAGGCCTAGAAAAATATCCGCATCATCAATAATATCAGATAAAGTTCGTGCGTCCGTTTTTTGTGCGTAATTGATTTTCCAACGATCCATAAGGGTCTTGCGACCTTCATAAACAACTCCCTCTAAGTCACTAAGCCAAATATTTTCAACTTTTGCCCCAAGACGAACCAAAAGATTAAGGCAAGCGAGGGCAGCAGCACCTGCACCTGAGGTAACTATTTTTGCATTTTCAATTTTTTTTCCTGAAAGATTTAAGGCATTTAATACAGCAGCAGAAACAATAATGGCAGTTCCATGTTGGTCATCATGAAAAACTGGAATTTTCATTTTAGCACGAAGCTTTTCTTCGATGTCAAAACATTCAGGAGCCTTAATGTCTTCAAGATTAATACCACCAAATGTAGGTTCTAAGGTCGATATTGTTTGTACCATTTGTTCTATATCGGATGCATCAATTTCAATATCAAAAACATCAATATTCGCAAATTTTTTAAATAAAACGGCCTTGCCTTCCATAACTGGCTTGGAAGCGAGTGGACCAATGTTTCCTAAACCAAGAACAGCAGTTCCATTGGATATAACAGCGACTAAATTAGCACGGGAGGTATATTGAGCAGCAAGATTGGGATCTTCATGAATCGCAAGACATGGTGCTGCAACGCCTGGAGAATAAGCAAGAGCTAAATCACGTTGATTATCAAGAGGTTTTGTTGCTTGTATTTCCAATTTTCCAGGTTTTGGGTGTTGGTGATAAAAAAGTGCGGCACTGTCAAGTTCAGCTTTTGGTGAACTGAAATCACTATTTCGTTCTCTAGACATTTTTATGATATCCAAGTTAGCGTATGTGTATATGAGATGTTCCATCTACGATAAGGTTTTGTCCACTAATAGATCCTCATTTCTCTGAATATCAAAATGCATGAGTATGAGAAAACTCTTCTGGATCGTAAAACCAGTTTGATGATTCTTTTTGTTTGTGCACAATGAATAATTTCATTGATAGCAGCACGATTAGCTTTTTCTTTCCTTAATAAAACGCGTAAAAATTGATTAGTCTACAAACAAATAAAATATTACTAATGATTACATTACCAAGCCATTATTTTTTTTGCAATGCTTACAAATTAAGGAAAAAAAAGAAGAGTGTTTTCTATTAACGTCATCTTCTTTATTTAAATTTCTATAGGGAGATAGAAGAAATTTTAAATAACAATTTGCAATTTATAAATTGTTTTTGCAGCTATTTAAAAGGAAACTGGAACTTTAAAAATGGAAGTCATTTTGTTTATTATTCAATTGAACTCTTAATAATGCGAGCTGTATATTTTTAATATACTTACAAATCTGTGTTTTAATAAACGAAAAGTATATCCGAAACAGCTGTAATTGCATGTTTTATACCTAAAGTTCATATATTCCGTATAATGCGTTACTTTATAATTTATAATGAATCATCTCGTATATTGAATAGAAAATTTGAATACAATAAGCTTCTTTTATTTCAAATTCACCTAATATAATAAAAAAACATTTACTTACATAATTCAAACGAGAGTAATATGTGGATAAAAACATTAAAAAAATAAATAGAAGTGTTTCTATAAGCTATTTTAATACAAAAGCATGAATTTTTTTCACAATTAATAAAATAATTATTACCGATTTTGTACCTTTATGAAACTATGAAAAATAAAGAAGTTAAGAAAAAGATAAGGAAATAGAAAACATGCTTTATCATTCTTAGAATGATATGTTGTTTGATAAGCCATTACGCTTCTTTAAGGTTATTGCTTAGGATATCAAAGAAAACTCGCATGCCAATTATCCCAACCTTTGAAGTACAAAGCTACAGTTGAAAGAAAAGTACTCTATGATAAGCCATTAAAACAACTGGAGAGAGAGAGAAAGTGGAAAAAATATTTTTTCCACTTTTCTTATTTGTTATTGGATTCGACCACTTGCATGAGCAAGCATAGTGTAAACTTTTCCGGTATCTGATATCAAGTACTTGCGAACTGAGTTGGAAGAGCCAGAACTGCGCGATATATCACGTAAGAGCTTTTCGAAATCTGTAACATATTGATTCACTGAACGTTTAAACCCAAAATCGCTCATATATTTTTTCTTAATCATTTCAAATATTTTTTGTCCATTTAAGGTATAAAGGCGTTCTGTTACGATGTTTTTTTGTCCACGTTGATAATGATCCCATAGCTCAACAATGGCATTGTGATTAATAGCTTGCACTATACCAGAAGCTAATGAATTAAGAGAGCAGTTTGCAGGAGATGGTTTTGTTTGCACTGATGTTAAAACATCATCACTAGGGGGAGCATCATAAAATGTTTCTTCACGTGAAGCTCTTTCTAAGAGATTTGATACCCATTTATTTGGTCTTTTTTTGCTTTGATCTTGTTGCAAGATAGGCTTAGGTGGCACAATCTTTTTAACAGACTCAGTGGAACTGTCACTTTTTTGATTAAATATTGATGATGTAGGAAATGCTGATATTAGCTGTTTTTGTACGCTCTTTTGATCATTTTGTATAACACTGACTAAATCTTGTAACGCTGTAATCTGTTCATTCAAAGCTGTGCGAATTGTTTGCGTTGTTTCTTTTGTTTTTTCTGGAAGTTTTTTTACATTTTCATTGATATCATTATTAATCTTTGAAAGCTCTAAACGAACTTCATCAGCGGAGCGACGTATATCTTCTGCTGCTTCTGAAAAACGCGTTGATGCTTCACTAACAAGCTTATTAAGTGATTGTTGGAATGAATTTGTAGAATTACGCGCATTCTTATCAGAGCGTTCAAGTGCTAAGTTGAAGATTTTTTCATAATGCCCAATCATTTGATTAATTTCATGAGACTTTGAAACAAGAGCATCGCTTAATACAGAAAGCGTATTATGTTTTTCTTCAAGTGTTGCACTAAGTGAATTTTCAGACTGCTCAAGAACATGAATAGTTTGGGAAAGTGTCTTTGCATGTTCACCAAAACTGCTCGTTATATGATTAATTTGTTCAAAGGTACTCTTTGAAAGTCCTTGCAGAATTTCAACATTAGTATTGAGCGCTTGATTTGAGGCTGACAAACGCTCTGCTACTTGGTCCGTGTTGCGGAAAAAATTATTCGTACTCTCATTAAACTGCCCATCAATATTTTGAACAGCCGATAATAAAACATTACTATTTTCGTGAAAATTGTGAATTGATTGATTCAACTGTGTTAAGATGGATGAGACATTATTAACAAGTTCTTCCTTCATAATCGTTATTGTTTGAAGTGTTTCAGAGTTGGCTTTGGTTAAGCTATTCACTAAAGATTCATTATGTGCATAAATTCTTTGTTCAGCATCTTGTGTGGAAAGAGAGAGTTGTTCACCGATATGCTGTGTTAAAGAATCAATTGATTCTGTCGTATTTTGCGCTGCTTGATTTAAGTGATTTGTAAGCTCTGTTATTTTTCCAACATGTTGTGAAATTTGTGTTGTTGTTTGATTTCCAGCATCTTCCAGACGGCTCGTGACATCAGAGAGCTGATATCCTAAATTATTTTTAAGATTTTGCATAGAGTGATGAAGAACATCACAGCGTTCATTAAGGACTTGCTCTATTGCTGTTGTTGATGTGTGAATAGTTTCATTCAATAATGCTTGTGCATTATGACTGGCTGTTGCGAAAGCTTCAACAGTATGCGCTGTTTGTTCAGACAGAACGGACAGAACTTTTTCACTGGTATCATAAACAGTTTTTTTGACATTTGATACAATGCGATTGCCTGATTCTGAGAGAATATTTTCTGCTTGTGCAGTAACATTTGTAACAGATGAAAGAATTTGTTCACTCGTAGAAGAAAGAATATCAGAAGCTTTTATAATCTTATTATGCAGGTTATCTGTAACTGTATTAACAGAGTCTTCTAAGGTTACACGCATATTGTCAACACTACTTTCCAGCGCTTGTTGAATTATCTGACTTTGCTCATTATTAAGAATGAGAGACGTTTTTAACGTGTCAGAACGTTCCTCAATAACAGATGTTTGCATATCAATGGCTTCACAGATTTGGCTGAATTTTTCAGATAATGTTTCCTCTAGCGTTGTTGTTCGTTCAAAAATTTTGTGTGCACGATCTTCTAGATCTGTATCAAATGATTCCATACGTGTTTCAAGGGTTTCAAAGAAAACACCACTCGATTGAGAAAGAGTATTCTTTAAAATTTCGGCATGGTTTTCAAGGTTTCTGATATGATCTTGAACCGTTTCAGTAATGTTTTTATTATTGGCGACAATTGCACTCTCAACTAAATCTATTTGTTGTTTCAATGCAACATCGACACGTATATCACTTTTTGCAATGAGGTTATGGATTGTTTCCATGCGTTGCTCAAGTGTGCGTGCTTGATCGGCAAGAACTTCATTGAGAGAAAAACTATTAATCGCTAAAGAGTCGCGCAGAGCATCGGCACGGATATCAATATTTCTCGCCTGTGCTTCTAAAGCATCTTGGGTTGTATTGCAGCTTTGTACAATGACATCTTGTAGCTTTTCAGTGCATTGAATGATGTTTGTAATATGATTTTCAGCTTGTTTATCAACGACTTGAACATTATCAGCCAAAACTTTTTCAATATGAGAAGTATTTTGGGACAAAACATCAATTTGATTTCTTAATGTATCCGCAATTTTATTTTTCTCGTTATCGAGCATGTCTGCCATAAGAGCTCGTTGATCAGAAAGTTGTACTTTAAAATCTTGTGAACGTTCTTGTATGATATCAACAATGGCATTGTCGACATATTGAATTTCTTCTCTCAGACTTTCTTTACTTTTATCAATTGCAGAAAGAATGGCTTCACGTCCATTTGTAAATGCATGGGTAATGTCTGCTGTTTTTTCTTGGAGGTTCTCATTTATTTTCAAGACATGAGCTTCCAAGAAGTTACCAAGTTTTTCAGCATTATCCTCTAAAGCCTGACTGCGTTCTATAAAGGAATCAATGATGGAATCACTATGTTCTTTAAGAGAAAGATCAACAGTTGCTAAACGTTGTTCAAAGGCTCCAATTGCTTGCGAGGTTACGTTATCAAATTTAGAAGAGAGTTTATGTGCTTGGTCGTCGAGCTTTAAGATCTTCTCATCAAAATTCTGTAGAGATTGATTATTACGATCAATAAGAGCTTTATCCAAGGCTTTAAACTTTTCATCGACAGCGTGCAAAGTTTGATCTGTTACTGCTTGTATATGTGTTGCAATTTTAGCAACATGTACTTCCGCTTTTTCAGCTGTTTCATTAAAGGTTTTTTCTATTTGTTTTTCATTATGATCAAATCGTTTTGCAAAACCATCAAAGTTTTTTCCTAATTCATGAAAAAATTCCGTGTTTTTCTGCTGAATTTGTGTTGTTGTTTTGTTAAATTTTTCAACAAGTTGATTTGTTACGCCATCACCGGCATAGGAAAGTTTTTCAACAAGGTCTTCACCTTGTTTTTGTAAAGTTTGAGAAAGGGTTTGTGCAAGCTTTTCAACATTGGTCACAATGTTAGAGGTAACCAAACCAAATTCATCACTCAGTTGTTCTTGGGTTCCTTTAATTGTTGATTGTACGCGATCTGCGTGATTCAAAATGGCTATGCGTTCATTACTCAATTCTTTGATTAATGTGTGAATGCGTGATTCATTCTCAGCATAGGCTTGTTCTAGATTGTGAACTTCACCTTGTATGATTGCTTCAAGTTCAACAGCACGTCCGAGGGTACGTTCAATACCTTCGTTCATTGCCGCTACTTCTTCACGAATGGTTTGCCCTATAGCAATAGCTTGTTTTTCAGATAGATGTTGTGGTTCACTAAGGCGCTGTGCAGCATTGGTCATAAGAAGCGCAATATTATGCAAGTCGTTTGAACGTTTTGTTAATTGAGCAACGCCCCAAGATATAAGGATAGGAATTGCTGTTCCGGCTGCTACAGCAAGTCCTGTTGGGGATGTAACAAAAGTGCTGATATTGGATAAGGAGCTGAGTCCGGTAGGTGCGAGCTTATGCGCAATAAAAGCTCCTCCCGTTGCCCATAAAGCACTAAGCGCTGTTGTATACCAGTAGACTCGAGAGGAAGAACGCTGCTTGAATGGTCCAAAATTTATAGGGGTTGTTATATCATCATTTGCAGGAAGAAGTTTTGTAGGCAATAATGTATTATGAACAGTTCCACCTGAAATATCAGGTGAAGGTTTTGGAGCAAAAAGCTGTTCAACAACGGATTTATCAATAACAGCTTCATCATGAATATTAGAAACAAAAGTTGACGTACCGTTTTCAGCAAAAAATTCTTCTTCTGCCATTGCAATTTTTTGAATCAGATCATCAACATTAACAACATTTTCAGAATTATTGGATGATATCGTTTCAAATCCTGTGTCATCGAAATCAAAGTTCATAGCTTTTGTGAGGGCTTCTTCAACTTCAACTTCAAATGTTTGCAATTTGGTTCTGCGTGCCATACTCGCCTCGTACTCTTACAGCCGGAAAAGGGATACGTCCTCTTCCACATAATTTCTATATACTAGCTGTTAATTATTTAGAAAGGAATATGCTTAGGGAAAAATTTTAAAAACTTATCAAGATAAAGTTAACGCAGTTTCTTATACCCTGTTTAAAAATGTTATAAAATATAGTAAAAACAATTTATTATTTAAATCTAACAAAAACAAAAATACTGTTTACAACTTGTGTTTATAAAAAGCTTTATAAGCCGGCAGTCTTTGAAATAAGGACAATTTAATAGCAGTTATATATACAGTAAGGTGCGAACGCCTCTCTTTAATACCGATAATCGTTAATAAATGTTGTTGTCCGCTTACTTTTATTGATTCTAAACGAAGCAGTTTCATCATCACATATAGTCTGTAATAGCTTAGGACGTATAAAAGTATGCCTTTGAATTGTAAGCTCATAAAAAAGTAAACGTGGAAAAATTTTTAATTTAGTATAGCTTTTCGTAAGCTGTACTTTATTATTGCCTTAAAGAGCCGTTTTTTCTCTAATTTCAGTTGTTTGTTGCTGAATTTTGAAGCTTCTACGTTGACAATTGGATATTTTTCAGTCGATATGCATGCACGAATATTTTATGCAATCTAGATAAAGGTGTAAGAATAATGGCAGAGCGATCACAACACCTACAAGATGTGTTTTTAAATACGGTGCGTAAGCAAAAAATTTCCCTTACAATTTTTCTTGTCAATGGCGTTAAACTCACGGGTATTGTAACTTCATTTGATAATTTTTGTGTTCTTTTACGCCGAGATGGACACGCGCAATTGGTTTATAAGCATGCTATTTCTACGATTATGCCTGGGCAGCCTGTACAGATGTTTGAGGGTGAAAGTCCTGAGTAAACATATCATTTTAAGATAGACCTCTTATCCCATTTTAAAAGTACTTAGATTGCTATGATAAATGAAAATGAGAGATTAGGAGGGGTATTTGCGCAGAACACAGGACAGGTGCGCGCACTTGTTTTGATACCGTTTTTTCAAGAAAATAGAAGTGAAAGCTCTTTGAGAGAGTGTTCTGTATCTTCTCGTGTTAAAGAGTCATTAGGGTTAGCGCGTGCTATAGGGTTAGAAGTTGTTAATTATGAAACGATTAATATTGCAACGCCTCGCTCTGCGACTCTCTTTGGAAAAGGTAAAGTAGATGCGTTAACCTGTTATATAGATGAATATTCTATTGAGCTTGCGATTGTAGATCACTTTTTAACGCCAGTACAGCAGCGTAATTTAGAAAAATTATGGAATTGTAAAGTTATCGATAGAACGGCTTTGATTCTTGAAATTTTTGGGGATCGTGCACGAACAAAAGAAGGAGTTTTGCAAGTAGAGTTAGCGCGTTTGTCCTATCAAAAAGGGAGGCTTGTGCGTAGTTGGACACACTTGGAAAGGCAACGGGGGGGGCGTGGCTTCCTAGGTGGACCTGGTGAGACGCAAATTGAAGCAGACAGGCGTCTTTTACAAGAGAAAATTATTCGTATTCGCCGCGAATTAGAAACGGTTATTAAAACACGTGCACTTCATAGAGCAAAAAGGAAAAAAACATCTTATCCTGTTGTGGCACTGGTAGGATATACGAATACAGGAAAGTCAACTCTCTTTAACCGTTTAAGCGGTGCAGATGTTTTAGCAAAAAATATGTTATTTGCAACGCTTGATCCGACTTTGCGCAAAGTTGTCCTTCCCCATGGAAAAACTATTCTTTTGTCTGATACTGTAGGGTTTATTTCTAATTTGCCAACAAATTTGATTGCAGCTTTTAGAGCAACCCTTGAAGAAGTGGTTGAAGCGGATCTCATTCTTCATGTAAGAGATATGTCAGATCTTGATCATCGAGCACATGCTCAAGATGTTTTAGAAGTGCTTTCAAGTCTCGATATCGATATTGATGATATGGAGCATATCATAGAAGTTTGGAACAAGATTGATATGTTGGATGGGCAAGCATTGAGTGTTTTACAAACAAGCGCAAAAACACGATTAAATCCTGCTCTCATGGTATCAGCACTTAAAGGGGATGGACTTGATCAATTATTAAGAGCCATTGAAGTGCGAATTTTTGGAGAGGTGCAAAGCATTGAATATCTTTTACAGCCTCATGAAATGTCGCTTATCGATTGGTTTTATGAAAACTCTGCGGAAATAGTGCAAGAAGGACATGATGATGGGTCTATTACCATTAGAGCCGTTATTACTTCTGAAGCAAAAAAGCAATTAGAGAATATCAAAAAAAATATGAATTAAGTTCTTTAAAGCTATTGTTGAACATTTATGCTTAAATTTTATGTTTTTCTTATCTCAAAATAATATGACAGCAAATTAAGAGGATAGTTACTACTTTCTCTTAATAAAACAATATGAAGAAGTATTTTGCTGGTTAAAATAAAGATGAGTCTTAAGTGTAATAAAAGACTATTCGTACGTACCGTATGGCGAAGCATTTTGATTGTTTTGCTATTACAAATGCTATGTGTATCTTTGATTTGGTTGTATTATTTTGTCCAGCCCCGTGGTTACCAAGCAACTTTAGTATTTTCATTATCTGATTCTGTAGGAAAACCATTACCAATTAAAAAGCAAGACGATGTTATCGCTTTTTTGTTTTCACAGCCTATGTTCTTCAATGATTCGAATTTTTCTTTAAGTGCTTCTTATAAGAAAAAAAATCATGAAAATATCCATTTATCGCGTCATGGTGATTTTATCGATCTTACTTTTGAAGCCGAGACACTTGAAGCAGCTCAACGTGGGTTGGAAACTTGGTTTTCCGCATTTTCACAAGCAATCATAAAACAGAAACAATTTTTGTTAAATGATAAATTAGAAGACAAACAATATGATAATACTGCAATCGTTAATATCGTGCAGGAATTTCGTAAATCTGTTGATTCTTTTATTCAGCATGGTGTAAAACAAACAGAGCTTCATGATCTTTCGATGCAATTAACGCAAGCAACTTTAAAGCGTATTCATTTAACAAGTTTGAATTCAACAATTAATATGATGCGTGAAAATGGGCAGTCTTTACTGTCTTTATCGTTTATTGCAGGCAATTCAGCAATTGTTTCTCTGGAATCTAAACGTGACCTCTTGGAAACACAAAGAGCACATATGGCTGCGCAATTGGGGTGGACACATCCTCAAATTAAAGCGATGACTGCAGAATTAGAGACAGTTTCTCATCAATTAAAAAATAAAATTTTACAAATCGTTTATCAAGTTCATTCAGATGAGGTTATTGCAACGGAATTAGAAAAACAGCTCAAAAAAAGAATGAACTTTTTTGTAAAAGATCAATCCCAATCTTTGAATGAAATATTTAACGAGTTTGAAAATAAAATAAAAGCAGCAGTCGATGCACAAAATGAAGCGATGAGCAAGTCTGCTCAACGAAGAGAAAAAATTATTGATTCATATCGGAGATTGAGTGATGATCCTCTTCTCTTACAAAATACAAATATCCACGTGGTTATGCCAACAACGTTAGCACCAATTTCTTTTATGGCTCTTTATGGAAAAAATATTCTTGTGAGTGCATTGGCCAGCTTCCTTACTCTTTTGCTAGGAATATTGTTATTTTATCCGTGCTTTAAAAGCAAAAAAGACCAACTCTCAGAAGAGGATTTGAGATCAAAAGAAAATGCTCTTAAGAAGAATGAGAGTATTTTAGTCTCTCAAGAAATGAAAAATTTTGAAGCTTTTATTACGATAGAGGGATTATCTGATGTTTTGAAATGGCGTGCTTCAACCATTGTTTCAATCATTGGACCAGAGGCTGCACGGACAGCGGCAAAGCTTTCACTTCATCTCACAAAAGAGAATAAAACAATTTTGTTGGTCGATATTTCTGGTCAACAAATAGAGAAAGTCATTGGCCCACATCGCGGACTGAGTGATATTTTAACAGGCAATGCCAAGTTGCATGATGTTATTTACCGTGATTATGATACGGGGGTTGATATTCTTCCTCAGGGGTTAACAAGTGCTATTTCTGCACAAGATTTTTCAAATGATATTTCTCATATATTACAAGAATTTAAAAAAGAATATGATTTTATCATCCTAGAGATGGCAAGTGAACCAAAATATGGATTTGAGCAATTTGCAGAGCTAACAGACTATTATATTTGTAATACTGTTCTTAATGAACAAGAATGGATGATGCGGATGGTAGACAGCTTTCCAAAGACTGTTTATCGCATTGTTGCATCATAAGCTTCGTAAAAAAAGAAATATGTATCGCATGTTATAGTGGTATGCTTGTTTTTTGCTAAAGTTGTAGTACATACTAAAATAGACAAAGAGTTAATGTTTAAATTTTAAAATGCATTTTAGTTGGAGAGAAGCGTGGGGCAATCAGAGATGGCAGTAAAGAGATTAAACAATAGCATTTTAACACCTGTGCAAAAGAAAAATAGAAAACAAATACAGGTGTGGCTTTACTCTATTTTATTGCTTTGTTTGGCAATTGTCTTAGTGGGTGGCGCTACTCGTTTGACGGGATCAGGATTATCTATAACGGAATGGAAGCCAATACATGGCGTTATTCCACCGATTGGTGCGGATCAATGGCAAGAGGAATTTTTAAAATATCAACAGATAGCACAGTATAAGCTGCTTAATCCTGATATGACTTTAAGTGCTTTTAAGGTCATTTTTTGGTGGGAATGGGCGCATCGTTTTCTTGGGCGTCTTGTTGGTCTTGTTGCTTTATTGGGGCTCATTTGGTTTTGGGCGACTAAGCGTGTTGAAAAAAATATCTTACTTCCGCTTATTGTCGTGCCTATTCTTATCGCCTTTCAAGGCTTTATTGGTTGGTGGATGGTTGCTTCAGGGATTGGGCAAAGTAATTTAACAAGTGTGAGCCAATATCGTTTGGCATTTCATCTTATAACGGCATGTTTTGTTATTGTTTTTGTTACTTATTTATCTCGAGGACTTGCAGAATACTCAGAAAAGCCAGCAAATCAAAAGGTGCAATATTTTGCGGCTTGGCTTGTTATTCTCGTCTTGATAGAGATTTATTTCGGAGCTTTGGTTGCAGGGCTTCATGCTGGAAAAGTCTATAATACATGGCCGCTTATGGATGGGCAGATTATTCCTGATGGATTGTTGCAGCATCATCCTGTTTGGCTCAATTTATTCGAAAATTCCTTAATGGTTCAATTTATTCATCGGTTTTTTTCTTATTTTTTATTTATTGTCTCAGTTGTTCATGCTTTCTATGTACAAAAAAATGTTCCACATTCAACCCATTCTCGTCGTGCATTTCTTATCTGTGTTATGATTATTATCCAAGCACTCTTGGGTATCTTAACACTGTTACATGAGGTTCCGATAAGTTTAGGGCTCATTCATCAAAGTATGGCACTAGCAGTGTTATGTTTTGCGGTTGCGCACTGGCGAGCAACAAAAGGGGCATATCGCGTTGTTGAATAAAAGTTTGTGTTTAAGGAGGTTTAGTCGCTTGAAAGCATTAAATCGAGGTTTTGTATAGCCGCAGCTGATGCGCCTTTTCCTAAATTATCGAATATGGCGCTGAGATTAAAAATACCTTCACGATCATTTCCAAATACGAACAGTTTCATATCATCTTTATTGGCTAAACACTCTGGATTAAGTCTTTGAAGTGAAGCAGTTTCTTCTTGTGATGCAACTAAAATGGTATTTTGTCCATCGTAATGGTTTGCGAGAATTTCGCGCAAATCAGAACAGTTTGCTGATTTTGTGAATAAATGGCGGTGCAGAGGAAGATTCACAATCATTCCCTGAGAAAAACGACCCACACTTGGTATAAAAAGTGGGGTTTGATTGATTTGTCCATAGATTTTGATTTCTGGCACATGTTTGTGTTCAAGATTAAGACCATAGATAAAATAATTGTCCTGAATATTTTGTTGAGATTGATTTTCCATTTGTAAAATCAACTGTTTCCCACCACCAGTATAGCCGGAGATTGCATTAATCGAGATGGGATAATAGGCGTCTAGTAGTCCTGCTTCACGGAGGGGGCGAATCAAACTAATGGCCCCGGTAGGGTAGCATCCGGGATTGGTTACATAATGTGCAGCTTGGATGCGCTTTCTTTGTCCTGCTGTCATTTCAGGAAAACCGTAAACCCAGTCTGGTGCAACACGGTGGGCTGTCGAGCTATCAATAATCCTAATGTTTTTATTTTTTTTAAGCCAATGAACTGTTTCGCGTGCAGCATCATCTGGAAGACACAAAATAGCAATATCGGCTTGATTAAGATAGTCTTGTCGCAGATGAACATTATGGCGATCTTTATGAGCTAGAGAGAGTAGTTTTAAATCTGTACGCCTTTCTAAGCGTTTTTGTATTTGTAGTCCGGTTGTGCCATGTTCACCATCAATAAAAACTTTGGTTAGCATTCTTATTTGCCTTCGTATTAACTTTGCCTATTATATTCAGCTTTTCACATTATAAATTATTTCTAATCATTAAATTATTGAATTTCTTTAGATTATAGATATTTTTTGTAAAAGGTGTAAACAAATTAAGAGTGTAAAAAAAAGAAATGTAATCTCATTTTTTACCATTCTTGAGAGGGAAGTTTTTCGCTGTTTTTATAACAAAGAATAAGATAAATATTTGCTTCATTATTTTTGAGTGTAAGTAGTTTAAAATGTTTGGTTTGCATGGTTTGCTGTGTTATCGTTTCTTGACTTTATTTTTTTATGTTAGGAATGTGTTTTATGACTCAGCAAGAAAATGACGCACAAAAGCGCTTTTTTAATGATAGTTTACAAACTGTTGATGGTGCAATTTTTGATGCAATTAGAGGGGAGTTTGAGCGTCAACAACATGAAATTGAACTGATTGCTTCAGAGAACATTGTTTCAAGAGCGGTTCTTGAAGCGCAGGGGTCTGTTTTAACTAATAAGTATGCAGAAGGTTATCCAAGAAACCGCTACTATGGTGGATGTCAATTTGTTGATGTCGTTGAAGATTTAGCCATTGAAAGGGCAAAACAGCTTTTCGGTGCTGCTTTTGCGAATGTACAGCCTAATTCTGGTAGCCAAATGAATCAAGCTGTCTTTTTAGCTTTACTGAAGCCTAATGACACATTTATGGGATTAGATTTAAATGCTGGTGGTCACCTTACGCATGGTTCATCTGTTAATATGTCAGGAAAATGGTTTGATGTTGTTTCCTATGGTGTACGTAGAGAAGATCAGATTATTGATATGGATGAAGTTGAGCAGCTGGCAAAAGAGCGTAAGCCCAAACTTATTATAGCGGGTGGCTCATCTTATCCACGGCTATGGGACTGGAAGCGATTCCGTGAAATTGCAGATGAGATTGGTGCTCATCTACTTGTTGATATGTCTCATATTGCTGGTCTTGTTGCTGGTGGCGTGCATCCTTCACCTGTTCCACATGCGCATATTGTAACAACAACAACACATAAGTCGCTTCGAGGTCCTCGTGGTGGTTTAATATTGACAAATGATGAGGCTTTATCCAAAAAAATTAATTCTGCAATTTTTCCTGGTCTTCAGGGTGGTCCTTTAATGCATGTGATTGCCGCAAAGGCTGTTGCGTTTGAGGAGGCTTTGCGTCCCTCTTTCAAGAGCTACAGTGCCAATGTTGTCGCTAATGCGAAAACTTTAGCAAAAACATTACAGAGTAATGGTTTTAATATTGTTTCTGGTGGTACAGATAATCATTTGTTGTTGGTTGATTTACGTTCCAAAAATCTAACAGGTAAACGTGCTGAATTGGCTTTGGGACGCGCTCATATTACCTGCAATAAAAATAGTATTCCTTTTGATTCTGAAACGCCATCTATAACATCGGGAATTCGTTTGGGATCACCTGCTACCACAACGCGTGGTTTTTTAGAAAAAGAGTTTATTCAAGTTGGTCATCTGATTTCAGAAGTTCTTGATGGTCTTCGGAGCGCAAAAAGTGATGAAGATAATCATGCTGTTGAAATGGCTGTTGAGAAAAAGGTAAAAGATATAACGAATCAATTTCCTCTTTACTCTTATCTTAGCACTCGTTAAGGATACAAAGGATGCGCTGTCCTTACTGCCAATATGAGGATACACAGGTTAAAGACTCACGTCCAGCAGAAGAGGGGGCAGTGATTCGCCGCCGTCGTGTGTGTTCCGTTTGTGGTGGTCGTTTTACAACTTTTGAACGTGTTCAGTTGCGCGAGCTCTTGGTTGCTAAAAAAAGTGGACGATGTGAACCCTTCGATCGTGATAAGTTAATGCGATCAGTTGATGTGGCTGTACGTAAGCGCAATATTGATCCTGATCATATTGAACGAGCAATTTCTGGCATTGTACGTCAGCTTGAAAGTTTGGGAGAACCAGAGATTTCTTCAGAAAAAATTGGACGTCTTGTGATGGAAGCATTGAAGAGAATTGATGATATTGCTTATATTCGTTTTGCTTCTGTGTATCGAGATTTTCGTAATGCAAGCGATTTTCACGATGTTATAGATGAATTGTCAAAGGGTATCGCGGATACAGAATCTCGTTTTGATGAATAAAAAAGTGCAAGATGAACGGTTTATGGCTGCAGCTATTCGTTTAGCAGAACGTCATGTCGGTCTTACAGGTGGGAATCCTTCTGTTGGTACGTTAATTGTGCAAAACGATAATGGTGCGGGAGCTTTTATTGTTGGCTATGGCGTAACAGCTATTCATGGGAGTCCTCATGCGGAAGTGCAAGCTTTACACATGGCAGGTTCTTTGGCTCAAGGAGCGACTGCTTACGTTACTTTAGAACCTTGTGCGCATTATGGAAAAACTTCGCCATGTGTGAATGCACTTATTGATTCAGGTGTTTCTCGAGTTGTTGTTGCGCTGACTGATTGTGACAAGCGTGTTGATGGTCATGGTATTGCTCTTTTACGAGCGGCGGGTATTGAAGTGGTTGAGGGCATTTTAGCTGAAGAGGCTTTTGAATCCTTATGGACGCATTGGTGCATAAGGAAGATACAACGCTGTGCGGTTACTTTTAAAATGGCAATTTCTGCCGATAATGGTGTTGGAAAAAGAGAGAAGGGCAGCGTAAAAATTAGTGGAACACTTTCTCATGCCCATACGCATATTCTACGTGCTCAAAATAATGCTATCCTCGTTGGTATTGGTACTATATTAGCAGATGATCCACAACTCAATTGCCGCTTGCCAGGGATGGAGATGCGCTCACCAATTCGTATTATTTTGGATGCAGATTTATCTATCCCCCTTGATGCAAAAGTTGTCCAAACAGCCATAAAAATTCCTACATGGGTTATTTGTGATGTGGATCTTTCAAAGAAAAGCAAAAAAAATGCATTGGAGCAATATGGTGTGTCTGTTTATTCGGTCGAGATGAACAATGGTTGTGTAGAACCCTTTGCTCTTTTACAGATGCTTTATAAACATGGGATTAATAGTGTTTTATTGGAAGGGGGCGTCAAGACAGGGGAAAAATTTTTGAATGCTGGTTGTGTTGATCATTTGATATGTTTTCATACCCCCATTGTTTTAGGCAAAAATCGTATTGAAGCCCCTCATTTTGGAAATTATCTCTCGCAGTTTCATGAGATTGAGACAAGAATGTTTGGAAATGACCGTTTTTATAAATGGAGACGTAAGACATTATGTTCACAGGAATTATAACGGATATTGGTTGTGTTGAAGATGTTCAACCTTTAAAGCAGGGGATGCGTTTAAAGATTTCTACCCGCTATGCTATAGAAAGCTTAGCAATTGGCGCGTCAATTGCTTGTTCAGGAATTTGTCTGACAATTGTAGAACGAGGATTAAAACAAGAAGATTCCAATTGGTTTGTTGTCGAGGCGTGGGAAGAAACATTACGTTTAACGAATCTTGCACAATGGATAAAAGGAACTTTTGTTAATTTGGAACGTTCGCTTCGATTGGGTGATGAAATGGGAGGACATTTGGTTTCTGGTCATATTGATGGTTTGGCTGAAATCATTGATCAAAAAAATGAAGGGGATGCAATTCGTTTTTATTTAAAAGTTTCAAGACAATTTATGCCTTTCATTGTTAATAAGGGATCTATTGCTCTTAATGGGACATCTTTAACTGTTAATGGTGTTGAGGACTGTGTTTTTGATGTTCTTATTATTCGCCATACACTCGAAATGACAACGTGGGGACAAGCTAAAATTGGAGATCGGGTCAATTTGGAAATTGATCAACTTGCTCGTTATGCTGCAAAAACTTTAGCTTTAAAAAGAGAAGATGAATAAGCCAAAACTTTCTTGATCGTTTTCAGAATTTTATGCTTTATAACCCTGATTTTTTTGATTCGTTTTTTGTGGAATTCCATTATGATGAAAGAGATACGTAAAAAGCCTCACGTATTGATTGTTGAAGCACGTTTTTATGAGGGGATTTCTGATGCGCTTTTGAGAGGTGCAGTGAATACTTTGCAAAAAGCTGAAGCAAGTTATGATGTTGTAACGGTTCCTGGAGCATTAGAAATACCAAGTGCAATAGCTTTTGCTGAAAAAAATAAGATATCGTATGATGGTTATGTTGCTCTTGGTTGTGTTATTCGGGGTGAAACATATCACTTTGAAATTGTTGCTAATGATTCTTGTCGTGCATTGATGGATTTAACTGTTCATCAGCACTTGGCTATTGGAAATGGTATTTTGACTGTTGAAAATGAAGAACAAGCATGGGTGCGTGCAAAACTAGATGATAAAAATAAAGGTGGTTTTGCGGCTGAAGCTGCTTTATGTATGATCGCTCTAAAAAAGAGATTTGGAGATAATCGTTAAATATGGCTGATATAAAAAGCAGACATTTTCCGCGTTCAGCCAATAAACGTGGAGCAGCAAGACTCGCTGCAGTTCAAGCACTCTATCAAATGGATATCGTGGGTTCGGGGGTGTTGGAAACGGCAGCTGAGTATGAGGCTTATCGCTTGGGAAAAGATATTGATGGAGAGCAGTATCTTGAAGCTGATTTTCAATGGTTTTTGGCGATTATAACGGGTGTTGTAAAAGATCAAAAGCAGCTTGATCCTCTGCTTCATCAACAGCTTTCAGCAGAGTGGTCTCTTTCACGTCTTGATTCTATATTGCGAGCAATTTTACGAGCAGGTTTATGGGAGTTGATCAACCGTAAAGATGTCCCCGTTGCGGTTGTCATGAATGAATATGTTGACATAGCAAAGGCGTTTTTTGAAGGTGATGAACCAAAACTTGTTAATGCAGTTCTCGACAGTATGGCAAAAAAAGTTCGCCTCTAAGAGCTACAAATTCCCCTATTATAGGTCTGATAGTATCAGACCTATAATATTGAAACGGTATGTAGACTATATGATTTAGTTATGGCGTGGCAAATTCGCAGGGCCTTTTATAATTTGAATTAAGAAAGGATGTTCTTTTGTTACAGTTGGCGTTGTTTGTGTAATAAAATCAAACACTTGACCGTCTTGTAATCCGTAATTTGCAACTTTTGCAACCTGATTATTTTTATTGAAGTAAATGGCTAAAACTTTGCGATCAATAATCTTTGTTTTCATAAACTGCATCCCACGATAACGTGTCTGTGAGATGTAATAAAAAACTTCATTATCATATTTTGTTTTTAATGAAGGGGTCCCTAAAGTTAAAAGAACTTGCTCTTGACTTGAGCCAATAGAGATAGAACTTAAAGCATTTTTATCAAGAACATAGCCCTCTCTATAAATTTGGCTCGAACCTGAAGAATCAAGAAGACTACACCCAGCAAGCATTCCTATGCTTGCTATTGATAGACCAATTAATAATTTACGTTTGATTAAGGCTATTATGTGAGGCATTTGAAACAATGATATCTCCTTTTTATACTGAGATGTAGGACAAGAAGGCAACCTCAAGTTTTTTCTAATTTTAACTTAATCTACCGTAGCTTACACTGAGTTTCCCTGTTATAAAGCAAATTATGCCATATAGAATTTCTTTAGAAAAGAAAAAAATGCATAAATACTTGAGATAAATAAAAACACAGTGCTTTATGCGTTTTTATGTTTGGGAGTTGTCAATGAATGTTCAAAATGTTCCTCAAATGACATTTGCTTTGGCTTATCCAATATCCGTACGTTCTCTACCTGCTAAAGGTATAAGGGTTCATCTTTGTGCAAATAAAAAAGAATGTACACATTTAGCCCAGAACCATAATTTAATTGAAGTAAAATCTTGTGAGGGAAAATTCCATATTTTCCCGTGGAAAAAACGCGGAGTGCGTATAAAAGGTCTATTGCAAGCGCGTATACTGCAGTTATGTGTTGTTACATTAGAACCATTAGAAAATATCCTTTGTGAAAATATTGAGGTTGTTTTTGTTCCTGAAGATTCAAATTTGATGAAGCCTAAAATATCAGAGGATACAGGAGAATTGTTTTTAGATGTGGAGGGGCTTGATACTCCTGAAGTGTTTTATGATGATAAAATTGATATTGGTGCAATCATGGAAGAGTTTTTTGAGTTGTCTATTAATCATTATCCACGTAAAGAGGGGATACAGATGAATATGGTTGAAAATTTAGAAGAAGCAGAGCAAAAATTCTCTCCATTTTCTGTTTTGAAAAATTGGAAGTGATTGTAAAAACATACAAAAAATATCTATTTGTATGCTAAACGGCATTTCTGCGGAGCGATATTTTCGCAAGATGTGCTGTGTGAGTGTTCAGGAGCCAAAAATCATAATATGTATTTAAAAATGAAAAGATGTGGGATATGCAAGCGTGATTAGAATTTCTGTGGATGTCATGGGCGGTGATTACGGTCCAGAAGCAGCTATTGCAGGAGCAGCAATTGTACAAAAATATTTATCAAATATTTATTTTCTGTTTTATGGAGTAGAGGAGGCTGTTCGTCCGGTTTTAAAAAAATATCCCTGTTTGGATTCTGTATCGCGCTTTTGCCCTACAGAAAGTTATACACGCATGGATGAAAAGCCAAGCCAAGCACTTCGTAATGGACGTGGTAAATCATCAATGTGGTACGCCATTGAAGCGGTAAAAAATGGTGAAGCTGATGCTTGCATTTCTGCTGGTAATACGGGTGCACTTATGGCCATGTCGTATTTTTGTTTGAAAATGCTTGCAGAGGCTGAGCGTCCTGGTATTGCGGGTATCTGGCCAACACTGCGCAGTGAGAGTATCGTTTTAGATATTGGAGCAACAATAGGTGCCTCGGCTAGTCAGTTGGTTGATTTGGCGGTTATGGGAGCGGGTATGTTTCGCGCTTTATATCACACTGAAAGACCAAGTGTTGGGCTTTTAAATGTGGGGGTGGAAGAGGTTAAAGGACTTTATGAAATAAAAAAAGCAGGAATGATATTGCGTGAAGTGCAATTAGAAGGATTGGAATATAAAGGATTTGTTGAGGGCAATGACATTGGAAAAGGAACGGTCGATGTTGTTGTGACAGAGGGGTTTTCTGGTAATATTGCTTTAAAAACCGCAGAAGGAACTGCGCGACAGATAGGGGAGATTTTAAACTCTGCACTGCGCAGTTCTTTTTTAACATCTCTTGGTTATTTTTTATCGCGAGGTGCTTTTCGTATACTGAAACATAAAATGGATCCCGATAGGGTGAATGGAGGAGTGCTTTTAGGTTTGAATGGTGTTGTTATAAAAAGTCATGGCAGTGCCAATGCTAATGGTTTTGCTTCTGCTATCCGCGTTGGTTATGAAATGGTTAATAATGGACTTTTAAAAAAAATAACGGCTGATTTACGGCGGTTTCATGAGAATAAAGAAACACTTCTTGACCAAGAAGATGAAGCGGTGATGAATGGAGAGTCCTTATGATAAGCTCTTATAATAGAAATGAAAAATTTGAAGAAAAGGTAAGAGCTGAATGATTCGCTCAATTATACGTGGTGTAGGAAGTGCTTTGCCAAAAAGAAGTTTATCAAATGATGAGATTGCAAAGTTTGTTGAAACGTCAGATTCATGGATTGTTCAGCGTACAGGAATACGCCAACGTTATATTGCCAGTGAAAATGAAACAACTGTTTCTTTAGGAGTTGAGGCTGCGCAAGCCGCCCTTATAAATGCTGGTCTTACAATAAAAGACATTGATTGTATTATTTTAGCAACGTCCACCCCGAATCGTACTTTTCCTGCTTCTGCTGTTGAAATTCAGCATGCTTTGGGAATGAGCCATGGATTTGCTTTTGATATTCAAGCTGTTTGTTCTGGTTTTATTTTTGCTTTAACAACAGGAGATTCTTATTTACGATGTGGAGCGGCTAAAAGAATTTTAGTTATTGGATCCGATACATTTTCTCGAATTTTAGATTGGGAAGATCGTACGACATGTGTTTTGTTTGGTGATGGTGCGGGTGCCGCTATTTTGGAAGCTCAAGAAATTGAGGGGACTATTGCTTTTGAGCGTGGTATATTGTCTGCAAAACTGCGCTCTAATGGTGCTTATATAGATAAGCTATATGTTGATGGTGGACCTTCAACAACACAAACGACAGGCTATTTGCGTATGGAAGGACGAGAAGTTTTTAAATATGCTGTTGGTATGATAACGGATGTGGTTGATGATTGTTTTGCAGCTGCAGGTATGGATTCTTCACAACTAGATTGGTTTGTACCTCATCAGGCTAATAAGCGCATTATTGAAGCATCTGCTAAAAAGTTGGGAATTTCACTAGATAAAGTTGTGATTACCGTTGATCAACATGGTAATACGTCTGCCGCATCAGTTCCGTTGGCTTTAACAACAGCTGTTTGCGATGGAAAAATAAAAGAAGGAGATCTTATCATGTTAGAAGCCATGGGAGGTGGATTTACATGGGGAGCAATTCTTATTCGTTGGTAAATTATGGCTACTTGACCATATTTCAAGAAAACGTATAAGTCATTTTGTAATTTTAAATATTTTAATAGGTGGTTATAATGACAAGTAAGACAGTAACGCGTGCAGATTTAGCGAGCGTAGTTTGTAAAAGAGTGGGCTTGTCACATACTGAATCAGCAGCTTTAGTCGAATTGGTTTTGGATGAGATTTGCAACTCACTTGTAAGAGGTGAAGCGGTTAAATTATCTTCTTTTGCAACTTTTCAGGTTCGCAGTAAAAATGAACGTGTTGGACGCAATCCAAAAACAGGTGTTGAAGCACCTATTCCGCCGCGACGTGTTGTGACGTTTAAGGCTGCCAATGTCCTTAAACAGAGAATTTTAGATTCGCATCGTGCAAAACAGAAAAAATGATATCTCATAAATAAATGCCATGGTATGTTTGGTATTTGTTAAAAAAATGTATAAAATAAGGGTCTTTGTTTTTTAGAAAAAGACTGTTGAGTAAGGTATCAATGATGGTCTTATTTTTGACTAATCTTGTTGAGAAATTGAGACAGAATGAGTCATTGTGAAGTAATTTATTTTGTTTTAAATAAGGTGTTGCAAAATGGATAAAAGCTCTGATGCTTTTCGCACAATTAGCGAAGTAGCGGAGTTATTGGAGCTTCCGCAGCATGTCTTAAGATTCTGGGAAACACGTTTTAGGCAGATTAAACCAATGAAACGTGGGGGAGGAAGGCGCTATTATCGCCCTGTCGATGTTGATTTGCTCAATGGTATTAAGCAGTTACTATATGATCAGGGTTATACGATAAAAGGTGTGCAACGCCTTTTGAAAGAAAATGGTGTTGCTTTTGTGACTGCATTTGGTAATGGTGATCTTGATGCTATGAATGTGGTCATAGAAAAGAAACATGCAGGACAAACTTCTGAAAATGCTAGTAATAAGCCTAAGAAATCTTCTTTTGGGCTTTTGAGTTTCATGAGGAATGAAGGAGAAACATCTGTCGGTTCTGTGAATCTTTACAAAGATAAAACTGATAAAGCATTGTTACAAGAGATTCTGTTTGAACTCATTGAATGTAAGCGTGTTCTTGATAGAGCACGATAATAATAATGTTTTTTTATTTTATATGTGTTTCGTAGATATTTAGACGTTTTATGGATATGCTCAGAGTTTAATACGTTCAACGAGTGGTCATGTATCGTATGTGTATATTTAACGAGTTTTTTTATAAGAGTTTTTAATTTGGTAAAATATGAAGAGGAGAAAGAATAAACGCTGAGTTTTGCCATTTTTCTTTGATTTAGCTTTATAAAAATTAAGGCAATATCTCATCAGTGTAGATTGCGGGATGTATAATGCCATTGGCTTACCAATTCATGTGCTTGTTTTAAAGAGATGTTTCTTAAGGCTTCTTAATCTTATTTTACTATAATGCCTTGTGAATGATTAATGGTAAACTCGTTGAGTACTGCTATTTTTACATTTATAAAGAAGCAAGTCAGCATCATCATTATAGTTATAGTCGGTCCTCAATGATTGCAACAATCCTTAGCACTTTAGGCGGTTCATTGTGGGCATTTTAAAAGTTCTTTCTCAATAATTTTTATCCACACACTCATTCTGCTTGTTTCGTGCAAGCAAATGATTTTGATAGATTCAACATAAACATATTTAAAACGAGAGAAGCTTATGATATTCGAAACCTTATTTAATATGAATAACGATATATTACCATTATAAATCAATATCTTGTCTTTTTATAAGAGCTTATCTTACGAATAAGACATATCATTGTTCAGCTAATTTTACATATTTTTTATTAATAAATATAATCTTGTTTTCAGCCTTCTTGCTTGATGTTGCTATAATTATCGTAATGATCTATCCATGATAGTAGCAGCATCTTTTCATTATAAAAGTAAAAGATTAATGTTATTATTAATATTCAATTGTCTATGTTGTTTGCATTTAAACAGCTCATAGCTTACATTCAACTTTTTCACCAAACCACCTTGTAGAGAGAGCACGCGATTCTTTCTGGTGATAGGTCGTTGTGCATGAAACAAAAACACTACAATATCAAATTATTTCATTTTGTACAAAAATTGAAGATTTATAGTAAAAAAATTAACGTATTACCATCTTCTGTGATATTATGCATTTATTACACGTTGCAAATCTGGAGGTGTTGCCTCATTTGAGAGTTGTTTAATTGCATCTTCTACAGATAAAAGGGTTTGATTTGTACTTCCTAAGCGGCGCATATTTACGCTGTTTGTTTCAGCTTCACGTTTGCCACATACCAAAATTACGGGGACTTTTTGTAAAGAATGTTCTCGTATTTTATAGTTAATTTTTTCATTGCGGAGATCTATTGTTGCGGAAAGCCCAATAGCTTTAAGTTTTGCTGTTATTTTTTTGGCATATTCATTTGCTTCGGATGTAATTGTTGCAACAACAATTTGTTCAGGAGAAAGCCAAAGTGGCATATGTCCAGCAAAATTTTCGATTAATATACCAAGAAAACGCTCCATTGATCCAAAAATAGCACGGTGGATCATAACAGGTTGACGTTTTTCTGAATCTTTATCAATATAGAATGCACCAAAACGTTCAGGAAGATTAAAGTCTATTTGTGTTGTTCCACATTGCCATTCACGACCGATAGCATCCTTTAATGTATATTCAAATTTTGGACCATAAAATGCTCCTTCACCCGGAAGGATGCTTGTTTTGATTTGTCCTGCAAATTTTGTTTCAATCGTTTTAAGGACAGATTCCATGATACTTTCTGCATGATCCCATAATGCATCAGATCCAACTCGTTTTTCTGGACGTGTTGAAAGCTTAAGACTAATTTCTTTAAAACCAAAATCAGCATAAGTTGATAAAATAAGATCATTAATACTGAGACATTCATCGGCTAATTGTTCATCAGTACAAAAAATATGCGCATCATCTTGTGTAAAACCACGCACACGCATAAGACCATGTAAAGAGCCTGAAGGCTCATAACGATGAACAAGTCCAAATTCAGCAAGTCTAATAGGCAAATCACGATAAGATTTTAAACCATGTTTAAAAATTTGAACATGACCAGGGCAATTCATTGGTTTAAGGGCATAAACATTCCCATGATCTGAATCTTCTGCTGCTGGAATTACTTTGAACATATTCTCCTTATACCAGCCCCAATGACCAGATATTTCCCAGAGTGACCTATCGAGAACTTGTGGTGCATTAACTTCAGCATATTGATGATCATCAAGGCGTCTACGCATATAGCTGATTAAATTTTGGAACATTTTCCAACCTTTTTTGTGCCAAAAAATCATTCCTGGCCCTTCTTCTTGAAAGTGAAATAAGTCCATCTCACGTCCCAAGCGGCGATGATCACGTTTTTCAGCTTCTTCTAGCATATGAAGGTAGGCTTTTAAGTCATTTTCATTTGCAAATGCTGTTCCATAAATTCTCGTGAGCATTGGATTATTGGCATCGCCACGCCAATAAGCTCCTGCAACTTTCATTAATTTGAAAGCATTCCCAATTTGCCCTGTAGATTGCATGTGCGGTCCGCGACAAAGATCAAACCACTCCCCTTGATAATAAACTTTTAAATCTTGATTTTCAGGAATGCTATCAATAAGTTCAACTTTATAAAATTCCTTTTTCTCAGAAAAAATTTTTCTCGCTTTTTCACGAGACCAAATTTCTTTTCTAAAAGGTTTATTGCGCTGGATAATTTCACGCATTTTCTTTTCAATAACAGTGAGATCATCTAATGTAAAAGGTTGTTGGCGTGCAAAATCATAATAGAATCCATTCTCAATAACAGGACCTATTGTTACTTGCGTTTCAGGAAAGAGTTCTTGTACTGCTTCAGCAAGGACATGGGCGCAATCATGCCTTATGAGCTCAAGAGCGCGTGAATCTTCTCGGGTAATAATCTCTACTTGACCAGATTGTCCCAATGGATCCGATAAGTCTCGCGTGATACCATTAAGACTATAGGCGACTGCTTTTTTTGCAAGTGATTTAGAAATAGATTCTGCTAATTCCAAGCCTGTCATTTCGGCGGGGTAATTACGTTTTGAACCATCGGGAAAAAAAAGAGAAATAGAGCAAGACATAAAAACACCCTTTTAATCCAATTCCGCTAACGATTGCGGATGGTTTCGTGAAAATTGAGTAAAAAGCTTATAGACTGATTTTTTATCAATACATATGAAAAAAGAAAAGGATTATTTGTTGTGTTTGTCAGAAATTTTCCAGTAACGCCAAGGTTTATAAAAACAGCAAGAATTTCCAAGCGAAATAGGTACTGGATCAAAGCCATCTGTTCCAAAGGGCCCACAACGCATGATACGAAAGAGTCCCATCCATGCACCAGCCCAAAGCCCATGGCGTGCAATCGCTTCATATATATATTCTGAACAAGTCGGGGCATGGCGACACTGATTGCCTATAAGGCTCGAAAGTGTTATTTGATAGAAACGTATTAAGAAAATTCCCAATAATCGTCCGGGTGTTTTTTGCCAAGTGCCTGTGTAATTTCGAGTCAATTTTTTTTGTTGAGATTGTGATTTGAACATTTATTTTTCTTCAATTTGTTGAATGCAGTCTATCGTTGCATCAAAGGGTAGTAGTGTTGCTGTATGGCGCACTTTATAGTCTTTAATGGGCTGTAAGCAAGAAAAATCCTCAAATGGAGCTTGAGGAGAAGGACCATTTTGCGTTAGCATTTTGTAGATAACTTCACGCAATATTTTAAGATCTTGTGTTGTTTGTCCGATGATATGAGATGCTAAAAGTGAAGCCGAAGCTTGCCCTAGCACACATGCATGTATTTCGTGAGCAAAATCCGTAATAATACCATTTTCCACTTTTAAATCTACAGTGATTGTCGAGCCACAAAGATGTGCATGTTTTCTTGATGTTGCATCAGGATTATTAAGACGCCCAATTTTGCCTATATGTGCAGCATATTTAAGTATTTTATCATTATAGATATTATCAATCATGCACTATTGCCTGAAATTTTGAGAGTCGTGATTGTTTAAACTTTTAATTCGCTTATATAGAGATTATACAAAATGAAATAGGTATAGAGCAAATGCTTTGTATAGAGTAAGCTTGGAGTTTTTGAATGCGTAATGTTGTTAAAGAAGACGCAAATTTATCTGAAGAAAAGCGTCCGAGTATTGAAGAGGTGGAAGAAGCGATTCGTACATTACTCTTATGGATAGGGGAAAATCCAAATAGAGAAGGGCTTTTAGATACTCCAAAACGTATAGCCAAGGCATATCGCGAGCTTTTTAATGGTTATAGTCAATCTGTTAAAGAAACCTTAGGTACAGTTTTTGAAGAGGTTTCAGGATATAATGAATCCGTAATCGTAAAGAATATACCTTTTTATTCACACTGTGAGCATCATATGATCCCAATTATTGGGAAAGCACATATAGCATATCTTCCTAATGAGAAAATTGTTGGTCTTTCAAAAATTGTACGTGTTGTAGATATTTTTTCTCGTCGTTTACAAACTCAAGAAGCTATGACAGCGCAAGTGGCTCACGCGTTAAAAACGTATCTGAAGCCTCATGGTTTAGCAGTATTGATTGAGGCTGAGCACATGTGTATGGCTATGAGAGGAATCCAAAAACAGGGCTCTACAACAATTACAAAAAACTTTCATGGTTATTATGAAAAAGATCAAGCGGCACAAACACATTTTATGATGATGGTTCAAAGGTCATAGTAGAGCCCATATTTCTCGTAATCTCTATTAAGTTATAAGTCGTCTGAATAAAATAAATTATGAGAAAAAGAAAATTGGCTTGTACCTTTCTTTATGATTTGTTAAAGGCTAAAAACCAAGGTTTTTTCTTTCCACGTGCGGTCGTGGCGGAATTGGTAGACGCGCAGCGTTGAGGTCGCTGTGGGGCAACCCGTGGAAGTTCGAGTCTTCTCGACCGCACCAGTTAGCAGTGAGTCTCTCTATAATGAGATGAAGTTATGTTAGAGAGAGGGGATTTATACGTATTATAGAAAAATCTTTTTTGTATGTTATTTGTTGGTGTGTTTCTAAGAATGTTTCGTTTTTTATTACTTTATCTATGCATTTGAAATGTTATATTTTTATAAGGTGGGGTGAAATTGCAGTGAGAAGTATAATGATTCTGAGATATTTAACACTTCTTATTTGTATTTCTTTATTGCCAGCATGTAGTGATTCACGTGCTGTACTTTGGCATGGGGTGCATGCAACACCTTCTATGACTGCCGTAGAAAGGGAAGTTGGAGGGAAACCAGTTTCTCCAAAAGCCATCGTTCCAGTGTATGTTGCAACAAGTCGTATGATGCAAAATAATTACGCTCAACCTTATGGTGCAGAGCGATCAAATAAAGTTCATTATAATCGCGTTGACGTAGGAATTCCTCAGCAACATGTAAAGGGAGTTGTTGAAATAAATGCGTATAAACCTACACATGATAAGTATTTTGCAGCAGTAGCATTGCAAAAATACGATAATAAAGAACAGTTTAAACAGCAATTAAATGCTGCTTTAGCAAAAAAGCCAAAAGGAAAAAGAGAAATTTTTCTTTTTATCCATGGGTATAATAATAATTTTGCAGATGGTACATTTCGTACAGCACAGTTTACACACGATTATTCTTTAAATGTTGTCGCTGTGCATTATTCTTGGCCTTCTGCCGGATCTGTTCCTCTTTATATTTATGATCGTGATAGTGCTAATTTTGCCCGTGACGGATTGATAGAGCTTTTAACGCTTATTAGTGAAACCAATGCTGATCAAATTTCGGTTATTGCACATTCTATGGGCAATTTTGTTATAATGGAAGCATTTAGAACATTAGCTTTACAGGGAAAATATAGGCCTATTCGTCGTATTACAAGTTTATTAATGGCTGCACCCGATATTGATGTTGATGTATTTGAGCGCCAACTTAATGATATAAAAAAACTCCCGCAGCCAACAGCTATTTTAGTATCCAGAACGGATAAAGCTCTCGCGGTTTCAGGACGTCTTACGGGTGGACATCATCGTGTGGGCGATGGCTCAGATATTGAAATGTTGCGTAAAAATGGAATAGCTGTTCTTGATTTCTCTCATGTGGATGGGGGAGCACACAATGTCTTTGCATCTTCACCAACGTTGATGGCTCTTTCTCGAGAAGGTTCTTTAGCTTCCACAATTATGCAAGGTACAGAATTGTCACCTAGTCAAGCCCTTCTTGCTGATGGTAGTAGTGTGTTGGAGAAAACAACACATCTTATCCTTTATACACCTGTACGTTTTCTCTCTCCACGGATTCCACGTTGATAGTGAAAAGAGAGAAGGAGCTCCATCAAATAATGTATTGGAGGTAATGTTTTTTAGCACTTTCTTTAGAATGGTTTTGTAAAATGAAAAATAAATAGCGGGATGAATGTAAAAAACAGTCATTAGGTGAGTTTGTGATGATCACACGGAAACGCTATGTTAATACGCCTACAGTTGTTGATTATTTATCTCATTCCGCAATTAAGTTGTTAGACATTCATGCTATGCTTGTGAAGGTGAGAAAAGGTGATATGGGGGAAAAACCAAATTTATTGCGTCAAATTGATTCTACAAAAAAACAGTTAGATGAGATAAGCCATGCTCTTATTTTAGAATATCGTAAACGCCAAGAAAATGAGCGTTTTTTAAAACAAATTCTGCTATCCATTTCTGATCAACTTTTTGCACTTAATAATGGTTTTAAGGAAACAGGGCGTCTTTTTTTTCAAGAAGTTAGAATACTTCAATCTCAGATGCAATGTTTATATGAGGGAAAGGAGAGGCTGCATTTGTTGAATAGCCAAGAATCTTTTTGTTCTCCGTCAAAGATTGATGAGGTCATTAAACAGTTACAAAAAGCACGAGAAAAGCTTATTCTTGAAAGCCCACATCTCTTTGAAAAAAGCACAAAAGCTAAACAATAAAAGTTCTTTAGTTGAGCAGATAGATAATTTGAATTTTACAGCAAACAACGCTGTTAGATAGAAGGCGATAACCTTTTTAAAGAAAAGAATTTGCTTTAATAAATGAAACACATGTATTTTATAATCACACTCTTTATCGCATTAAAGCTTTAGAAGACTTTGGTTATATCTTTGCTAAAGTTAAGGCTGATGAATCAGTTGGCTTTATTGAAGAAAATGTTTGTGGAAAGAATTTTACAAAAAACTTTCTGATTCTTTTAATAATAGCTCGCCGGATAATTTTGCCAATGTTATGAAGTCGTTAGTATATTCATTAGAAACTTAAACTTTAATATTTTCCTTGGTATAAATTAGCTGAATTTAAAGCATTAAAAAAGAAGTTTGATAAAAATAACATGTTTTGTAAATTCACGTTCATCTCTACCTTCTCTTGGATTTAAAAACACTCGGAAAATGAATAAGCTACACGTAATTAAAAAATATATGGTACCCCCAGAGGGTGGAGCGGGCTTTTGCAACAAGATTCAAGTTATGTAAATATGTGCAAGAGCTATTGATGCAGATAATTTTTTATGTTCCAATAAAAAATTAAGTATTAAAGAAAAAATCTCAAATCAGAAATTAAAGGTGATCTAAGAGGTGGACGAGAGAGGCGTTAAGTGAGGGCGATTCATCGGTTATCAGCATCATTCGTCAAGTCATCTTCACAGGGTAAATTATTGAGATGAGGCAGGGCTATGGTTGAATGTTCGAAAAGACAATACACGCTCTTGGTTTTTTCGCTATACGCACCACAATAAGCGCCGTGAAATGGGACTTGGTCCTGTTACGAAACTCTATTTAAAAAATTAGATGCCATACCAGCCGATCAAGAAGCGGCTGCTTTAATACGCTTACAGATTGAAAATTGTTGTGCGCCTGACATTGCAGTGTTGCGTTTTGCTTGTGTGGATGATTTAAAAAATCAATCGGATTATCAACGAAGTCAAGCTGCTTTTAATTGGTGTGAGGGGCGCTTAAAACCTCTTCATATTGGGCTTGACCGACGGCGCCAACATGTTTTTGGTGTTGATCTTGCCAGATCGGGCGATGCGACGTCGATTGTGGTGATGGAAGTGGGACAAGATTTGGTGCGCCGTGTTCGGTTTATGGTGGAATTGCGCAATACGCCGTTTGACCAACAAAGAGAAATTTTATTTTATGTGGTGAATAGTTTGCCGCGTTTGTTGGGGGGCGCTTTGGATGCACGGGGCAATGGGGCTTATTTAGCCGAAAAGATGGCGCAGCATTATGGGGGGGGCTTGTGAAGGAAGTACAATTGTCGCAAAGTTGGTATGGCAAAGAAATGCCGGCTTATTTAGAAGCTTTTGGGGATGGGCTAAACAAAGCCTTTCCAATTTTTGGCAATGGTTGAAGAGTTTTTTTGCCCGCGAAAAGCATCTCTGAGGGTGCCAAGGCTGGTATGGAACAAGCTGGGGAAGATTTAGCAAGTTGGATTGTCGATGGTTTTATGGGCACCATCTCACAATTGACGGATTTTTGTAAATCTTTGCCCTATCGCATTAAGGGGTGGATTGGTTCCATTAATTTAAGAGAGTTTTTGCCAAGTTTTTTGGGGGGTAAAACAGCCATTCAACCGATTGCACAATTTGCAGGGGCTCCTCCTGTAAATTCATCTGCGAGAGAGCAAAGAGACAAAGACCGTTCCCCCATCACACACAATCAAAATGTCACAGTGCATGTTAATGGGGCGCGTGAACCCATGGCCACTGGTCGTGCGGTTGCCCATGCTTTGCAACGGGCACGCGCTAATGCGCTGCATGGCGGGACAGAATGAGGGGAGGGAGCCTATGAGAGATCCTTTGATGATGTTAGGACCGCATCAATTTTATGTGGATTGGCTGAATTTCCAATCTTTTGAAGAAGAGTTTTCTGCCTCATGGGTTTGTATGGAGCGTTTTGGCAGGTCCCCCAGTTTGCAATTTACCGGCTATGGCAATGATGCAAAAAACATTCATGGAGTTTGGTTTCCAGAAGAATTTGGTGACCGGGTAGCTATTGATGCCATCACTACAACTATCCGAAGAGCAAAGCCGGTTCAGATGCTTCGTTGGATTAATGATACGACCTATAGTGTCCTTCTCCATGGACCCGTGGTGATCACCAGTATCACAAAAGACCACGACTATATCAGTTGCTCTGGTCAATCCCAACGCATCCGCTATTCCATTACGCTTTTGCCCTTTTTTAATGGCGGAAAACCACAAGGACAATACCAAGAGAGACAATATCAAATGGGGTATTACCAAGAGAAACCTACCCCATGAAGATACCCAAAAAGCGCGTTATTGTAGAGTTAGAGGATATGAGCCTCGATCTCCTTTGCTTTCACCATGTCATGGCAGTGTTCAGAGACCGGAGGCAAGCTGGTTTACTCAAAGGCTATTTAGAAGCCACACTGGAAGCTAATCCAGAGATTGC
>NZ_JBHION010000009.1:0-13415 GCF_042195515.1 Bartonella sp. CB10SXKL
AGGAAAAGAGATTGAAAATTTTTGAGGAAAAGGTAAGCGTAGGGCGTTTACGTCGTGTGCTTGAGGAAGCTTTAGATAAGGGCGATGACTGAGGTTGATCTGGGACTGAGGGTGATCTTGGCCGCGTGTTTGGGCTTTCAATAGAGCACCCTTCCTTGGGAAAAGGAAATTGTGCTATCTCTCAAGTGGACTCTTCTTTACTTGCACACCCTTGGGGCTTTGACATTGCTTGCTGATGTTAACATTTGGCAGCTTTCTCATAAAAGCTTTATGGAAGATGAAAGTTTTGGCTTTGAAAAAAATATCGAAAAAATCAATTTGGGCCGGTTTTGTTGATGATTCAAATCGTCATAAAGACAAAGCAACCTCGTTACGCTTTTCTTGCACTCGTTTGCTTCTTCTTTGGAAAGCAGCTTATCTTCCTGAAAATAAAAAGAGCACTTAGAATTTTAGAGTCAGAGACCCAAATTTGTGCAATAGAAGAAGATATTTTATGAAAATTTGATCGACGAGAAAAGAGAAGCCTTAAGACAGCAGAGAATATATTGTGGGGAAATAAAAACATGATGTTTGAAGTTGATGAAAAAAATGCACCCCTGATATTGTCTTTATAAAAGATGAGGGATACAAACGCTTGATATTGATGAACCCTCATCCATTGTGAGGACGAAAGCTTCGGTTCATGAAAATGGCTTAGAAATTGAAACAAATGAGGGATAAAAAATGAGGGGCAATGGAAAAAATGCACCATTGTATGAAGAACCACGGTCTTTTTCGCTTGAAGAAGCGTTTTTGACAAGCAAAAATTATAAAGTCATCTTTTGCATTGCTTTCATTATTACCGCTTTTAAAGTGGCACTCGTTATATTTTTTGAGTGGGATTTGACAGAGTGGTCGAATTATATCCTGTTCATTTTAACATTAATATTGGGTTTTATATCAATGCTTCTTTTTGTGCTCATTCCTGTTGCCTTTGTGGTCCGTATCATCTTTACGCGTTTGTTGAAAAAAAAGATCGATAAGTTGGATCAAGAAATCTGGCAGCGAAGAAAAACCGCTTACCAACAAAACAGCGCGTGAAGGGCGGGCAGAAAATGAATACTGGTCTTTATATATTCTCATGCGTTGTAGGAGAGACCTTCTATTCGTGCGATGTTTGAAGGTGTGGAAAAAAAATGCACCCTTGATATTGTCTTTATAAAAGATGAGGGATACAAACGCTTGATATTGATGAACTCTCATTCATTGTGAGGACGAAAGCTTCGGTTCATGAAAATGGCTTGAAAATTGAAACAAATGAGGGATAAAAAATGAGGGGCAATGGAAAAAATGCATCATTGGATGAAGAATTACGGTCTTTTTCGCTTGAAGAAGCGTTTTTAACAAGCAAAAATTATAAAGTCATCTTTTGCATTGCTTTCATATTGTGGCAGCTTTAAGAACGGCTCTTCTCTTCTTACTCATGTGGCTTGAGTGGAAGTTGGCGGGCTGGGAAGGGGATGTTATAACAGTTCTCTTTTGCATCGTGCAGGTTATATTAGATTTAATTTTTGTACTCATTCCTGTTGCCTTTGTGGTTCGTATCATCTTTACGCGTTTGTTGAAAAAAAAGATCGATATGTTGGATCAAGAAATCTGGCAGCAAAGAAAAACCGCTTCTCAACAAAACAGCGCGTGAAGGGAGGGCAGAAAATGAATACTGGTCTTTATATATTCTCATGCGTTGTAGGAGCACTTCTCTTCGTGCGATGTTTGAAGGTGATGGAAAAAAATGCACCCTTGATATTGTCTTTATAAAAGATGAAGGATACAAACGCTTGATATTGATGAACCCTCATTCATTGTGAGGACGAAAGCTTCGGTTCATGAAAATGGCTTGAAAATTGAAACAAATGAGGGATAAAAAATGAGGGGCAATGGAAAAAATGTATCATTGGATGAGGAATTACGGTCTTTTGCGCTTGAAGAAGCGTTTCTGACACGCAAAAATTATAAAGTCATCTTTTGTATTGCTTTCATTGTGGCAGCTTTAAGAATGGCTCTTCGCTTCGTACCAATTTTGCTTGGGTGGAAGTTGGCGGAGTGGGAAAGGGATGTCGTGGCAGCTCTCTCGTTAATCATGCAGCTTATATCATGGTTTATTTTTTTGTTCATCCCTGTTGCCTTTGTGGTTCGTATCATTTTCACGGTTCTGTTGAAAGAAAAGATCGATATGTTGGAGCAAGCAATCTGGAAGCGGAGAAAAACCGCTTCTCAACAAAACAGCGCATGAAGGGGCAGGGAAAATGATAGATATTAAAATGATGGATATTGTTGTTGTACTCTCGTGGGGTGTGGGCTTGACGCTTTTCACGCTGCTTTCTGCTGTGGTCATGATGTTTATTTGGGCATTGTATTACTCTACTTTCAAGCGGGTGAGACTGTATTGCCAAGTGACAAAAGAATTAAGCCGCGTGCTTGAACAACCTATCGCTTTTGAGCCGTCTAGTGGAGCAACGCCGATGATTAAGCCGTTATCTGAGGAAAAAGAGTTTTCTCTTTCTGATGAGGAAATCTTAACGATGGAAAGTGCAACGGCGCTTTTAAAGAGTTTGGGGTGGAAGGTGGAAATTGAAGGAAAAGGGGATCATTTGGCCACCTATTATTTACCAGATCGTGAAGTGCAGTTTCTTTATAATGCTGAGAAGGGGTATCCGCGATTTGATTGTGCAATTGCAGTGGTTTCTGGTATCCATGCGGCGGCTTGCCAAACGATAGACCCTTATAATTCTGGAGGCTTGATTGCTCTTGAATTGAGTTTTGATGTGAAGGGGTTGGAAATTTTTGAAGAAAAGGTAAGCGTTGGATGTTTACGCCGTGTACTCGAGAAAGCTTTAGAAAAGGCAATGACTGAGGTTGATCTTGGCAAGATGCTTCACTCTCAATATAGAATCCTGCCTTGGGAAAACAAAACTGTGGTCCCTCGGTTGGCTTCTTATTCCCTGCGTTATCTTGCAGCTCTGGCTTTGATGGGCGATGTTGAAACTTTACACTCTTATCAGAAAAGCTTTATGGAAGGTGAGAAGCTGGGCTTTGAAATAAGCATCGAAGAGGAGCATCTGGAACGCGCAATGGTGATCGCTCAAGCGGTAGAAAAGACAAAGCAACCCAGTTACGATTTGCTTCAACAGGCGGCAAAGGATTTTTCCATGGAGGTAGAGAGCTATGAATGTTTTAGAGCTACAGATCCCAATTTGTGCAATAGAAGAAGAGATTCTTATGAAAAATTGATCGAGGAAAAAAGAGAAGAATTAAGGCAACAGGGATATTTTGTTTACGAAAAGGACGCGATTTGTGAGGTTGATGGAAAAAACTATCGTCCTCATATTCTTTACATAAAGGATGGGGAGTTAGAATATATGGATGTAGAAATTAGGGTTGAGGAAAAAAATTATTGAGAAAAAATAAAGCGTTTAGATAAATTAAAAAGAGCTTAAACCTAAAAATAGAGCGTAAAAAGCGCGAAGCGTAAAAGCAGAGGGGAACAATGCAGGAGAAAAAAGCAACATTTGAAGAGTCTTTCTTTTCATTTAGAAAATTTATGGTGTCTTCAGTGGAAAGGCGTAAAGGGGTGGGAAGGTGTAAAATAATAGGGCGCCGCTTTTTTATCATGTTTTGTACGTGCCTTATCATGATGGCTTTAGAAGTTTCTGCGGGTGCAAAGTCTCTGGTACAGCCGTTGCAATGGACAAGATGGGAAGGAATTGGTTCTCTTATTTTTCTCTTACCAGTGTTGATATGGTTTTGTCTTCTCACACCCCTTCCTATTTTGTGGGGCATTTGTCGTTTTAAAGAGCGTAAATTGGAAAAAATAAAGAAAAAACTAAAAGAAAAAATAAAGCAGTAAGAGATTAATCAATGAGGTTATACGCATGAGGGGTGAGATCGCGTTTTTTATTTTGTTTCTGCCGGTTGGATATTTTCTTCTAAATGCAGTTACAGTTTTTGCCATTTTTGTGAATATGATTATTGTGGCGCCTTATTATTCTTTAATAAAGCGTTTGAGGCTCTATTACAGAGTGAAAAAACAAAGACGTTTGATGAAAGAACAGCCGCAGCATTTTTGTTTCTTTGAAAAAAGCGGAAAAGAAAAAGAGAGAGTGCCGCAAAACTTAGCACTAGAAACACAGATAAGTTTCTATTCGTTAAAAAAATGGCTCGCTTTTTCACGCAAAGATTATATCCTCCACGCATGCCTCTCTTTCATCATTATGTTTTTCAAAGCTTATGTCTATGTGATTTTCTCTAAAGGGATAGCTGCTAAGGTAGATGAGAGCAGATTTGAATATATTATCATTCTCTTGTTTTTCTGGTTTTTTTTATCGGTATGTATTTTTGCAACGATCCCTGTTGTTGTGATCCTTCGTGAAATTTTAACTCATCGATTGAAAAAGAAGATTCAGCAGTTGGAAGAAGTGACTGAAGCAACCCAATCAATCAATTTATAAAGGGAAGGGGATAAAATGCATTACGAAATAGCGGCATTTTGGACGGTGATTTTGATCATTCTGCTGGGGGGTGTTTTTGATTTTTTCTTAACAATACCCATTGTGGCACTGTATATTTCTTTTATCAAGCGTTTGATCTCGTATTACAAGGTTACCAAACAATTAAACGCAGCGCTGAAAAAGCGCATGTAGTGCTCGTGTCATGGGGGAGGCATAAGTTTTAGATCATGCCATTGCTTCACGGCTTGGGAGGAGGGCATCGATTGTTTTTCTCATTTTACGCTGATCTCTGGGGGAATGGAGGGCGTTGGGGGAAAAGGGTTGATGGCAATGAATAGGCTGGTGATAGGTTTGTAATAGGCTGGTGATAGGCTTTAATGGGGCGGTTTATCGGCAGTTTGCTAGTTTTCTGTGAATTTGCAAAATCGTAAAAGCGTGGAACTGTAAAAGGGTGTGTGGTTGCTCAAGAGCCGTGACGGTTGTGGGGAGGATATGGGGAGAAAAGGTGCCAATGGAGGATGGTTGGATTGTGCAATGCGTCAAAATTGGAATGGGGGAATGGGGGAATGGAGGGCGTTGGGGGAAAAGGGTTGATGGCAATGAATAGGCTGATGATAGGTTTGTAATAGGCTTGTATAGGTTTTAATGGGGCGGTTTATCGGCAGTTTGCTTGTTTTCTGTGAATTTTCAAAATCGTAAAAACGTGAAACTGTAAAAGGGGGGTGTGGTTGCTCAAGAGCCGTGATGGTTGTGGGGAGGATATGGGGAGAAGAGGGTGCCAATGGAGGATGGTTGGATTGTGCAATGCGTCAAAATTGGAATGGGGGAATGGGGAGCGTTGGGGGAATGGAGGAATGGAGGGCATTGGGGGAAAAGGGTTGATGGCAATGAATAGGCTGGTGATAGGTTTGTAATAGGCTTGTATAGGCTTTAATGGGGCGGTTTATCGGCAGTTTTGTTGTTTTCTGTGAATTTGCAAAATCGTAAAAGCGTGAAACTGTAAAAGCGGGTGTGGTTGCTCAAGAGCCGTGAGGGTTGTGGGGCGGTTGGGGAGAAAAGGTGCCAATGGAGGCGTAAAGGTTGGATTGTGCAATGCGTCAAAATTGGAATGGAGTAATGGGGAATTGGGGGAATGGAGGGCGTTGGGGGAAAAGGGCTGTTGGCAATGAATAGGCTGATGATAGGTTTGTAATAGGCTTGTATAGGCTTTAATGGGGCGGTTTATCGGCAGTTTTGTTGTTTTCTGTGAATTTGCAAAATCGTAAAAGCGTGAAACTGTAAAAGCGGGTGTGGTTGCTCAAGAGCCGTGAGGGTTGTGGGGCGGTTGGGGAGAAAAGGTGCCAATGGAGGCGTAAAGGTTGGATTGTGCAATGCGTCAAAATTGGAATGGGGGATTGGGGAATTGGGGGAAAAGGGTTGATGGCAATGAATAGGCTGGTGATAGGTTTGTAATAGGCTGGTGATAGGCTTTAACGGGGTGGTTTATCGGCAGTTTTGTTGTTTTCTGTGAATTTGCAAAATCGTAAAAGCGTGAAACTGTAAAAGGGTGTGTGGTTGGTCAAGGGCTGTGATGGTTGTCAGAGGGGGTAAGTCCGTGTGAGAAGGGTTAGAAAAACGTTTGGTTTTGGAGCTGTTGATATAGGCATGCTGTTTAGAGGCGTAAGGGAGGGGGATTGTTCGTTCTCAAAGCCTATGATGTAAGAGAGTATGGGCTATTCAAGAGGGTGTTCGGGTATGGATAGAGATTGAAGGGGTACTGCTTCTTTGCAAAGCCATAGGTGTTGCTCATAAGTTTTGTTTATTCATATGTTTTTTTATGGCATCCAGTACCTGTTGGCTTATCTCCTTATGGGTCAGCCATCGTAAACCTTTGGGCGTTGTTTTTTGTCCTAATTGAATGGGGATAAAATCAACCTTGTTTTTGCGCGCGCACTCGAGGATCATTTGATCATGCATGTTGGAACCAAAAATATGAAGAATACATGGCGGTTTAGGCAAAAGAGCCAACTGCTCAATTAATGCGCAAGAAAATGCATAGGCGGGCGAATGAATCCATAATATGCAATATTTTAGATCATGCCATTGCTTCACAGCTTCTAAAAATTGCGCCTTTGATGCCGCACAATCATAATCCAACGACACACACAACTGTTTGTTGTGCAATGCCTCAAGCTGGACTTTATGGGAAAGAAAGCGTGCAGCAATAATCACTTCTTGCGGCTTTAGTGATTGATACAAAGGGGCTAGCATCCCTGTACCCCCTACCACTAAATAACGATAGTGCACATCCTTTTTTTTCATGCCCCCTCCCTTATTACTTTAAATCCCACCTCTTTGCTTTAAAAATGTGTACATTTCATCAGCAAGTCTTTCACAACGTGTTTGTACCTCTTCACTTGTAACTTTCCAAGTACGACCTTCATCATCTGAGGAAAAATCTTCGTTGGAAGAGGCGATTTGACATTGGAGTGTATAACCATAAAGCGTGTGTACCACCGGCACTAAATGTTCACAAGGTTGTGCGCATTTTTTGGCCGTACTCCCATGAGAGATAAGCCCAACAGGTTTATTTAAAAAGGCATTATAGCTCAAATTATCAAGAGCATTTTTTAAAACACCCGAATAAGACCCTTGATAAACGGGGCTTGCTAGAATAACGCCATCAGCCGCTGCAATGGTTTTTACAAACTCACGGACCGCAGCACTTGGATTAGCCTCTACCTGCTGATGATAATCGGGATCTGTCATCGGCAAGGGCTGTTCACGCAAATCAACCCAATGAAGTGATGCACCCCGCTTTATGAGGCAATCCGCTAAATAATTGGCTAAAGTTCTTGTTAAGGAAGGTTGACGCACAGACCCCAAAATAATTGCTATATTCAACAGGATTCTCCTTTATTTTTTCCCCACAAGCCTATAACGCAAGGCTTATAAAGAAGTGTGAGTAAAATGGCGCGTATCAATGCTGTTTATAAAGAGCAATTGTGCTGATATCGCATAGTTATAGAATCAATCCATGCTAACAAGATTGTTGACAAAACAACACCTCAAATTTGCAAGGGAATGTTAGTGCTTTCATTAATATTAAAATGCTTGATCTCAAGAATTGCGGCTGTCTCTCTGTCTTAGAAGCGCTTTTATGAATATATTCTAAGCTATTGGCTTGCAAGATCTCCAATGAAGAATGGAATATATCGTCATATTTTGAATGATCATTGATCCTTTTTAATTGGAATAAGAAAGTTGTAAGATTTTCTCATTTCAAATGCTCTTATTGCGCGATCATTTGCAAATCAATGGAAGTTCCTTTTTTCATGTCTTAAGTGGGGGGTCCGAAAACAATTGAGAAAAGAATAAAAATGCTTCTGTCTTTTCAAGGGATAAAGGCTATCGTAGAAGCTAGATATGCCTGTTTTTGGGGCACGGGGTGGGGTTGTCGCAGGGAGCCTTAGGCTAATGTGGGGTTGTCCGTGTTGAGGAACGAGTTATGGCGTAGCTTGTTGCAAGGGAGGGTAAGGCTTATTGTAGAGGCCGCAGGGGGCGTATATGAATGGCGCCGGATTACATTTTTTATTGAAACAATGGTGGTGATAGAGTTTATAGTAAGGGGATATATTCATGGAGGCGCTATTGTTATCCCCTTCATGGGGGCTGTTCATGAAATGGGGGTGTACGCGCGTTGGTTTGGAAGTGTTGAGAGATTTCTTTAAAACAAGCACGTGAATTGGCAAAACTATTGGCAACATGAATATGCAATACGAGTATTTTCTGGGGTGTTCTGTTTGACGATAATGGATGCAATTGTGCTTTGAGAGATTATGCGTGTCCTTATAAAGTTAGGGACAAACAGTTGCATAAAAGGGAAGAGCAAATGAAGGGGGAAAATTCCACATTTTATAACAAACGGTGCTCTCTTTTTTTTGGAAAATCATTTCGTTCTTATAAAGATCATATGATTATTTGTCTTATTTCTATCCTTATTGGGATAGGTTATAAAGCTCTTTTGATCCCATTAGAAGCCAAGTGGCCGTTGAGTGTATCGCAGGATAGCACTCTTTTGGCGCTTTTTGTGCTGCGTGAAGTCATCATGGTGGTTGTTGTTGCCTTGATGCCTGTTTTATTGGTGCTTTATCTCATCTTAATGTATTTGTTGAAAAAAAAGATTCAGCAGTTAGAAGAGGCTATCCAGCAACGGGGTCACACAATCGATCAACAAAATAATCCAGTAAAAAACAATAGAGAAAAAATAAGCTGTTTTTTTATCGTATACTTTTGGTTGATATTTCTGCTAAACGTCTTTTTTCCTGCGGGTGTTGTCATGCTCATTTTAGAATTTTACTATTTTGTTTTCAAGCAGGTGAGAACGTATCGTAAAGTGAGACGGGCATTAAAACGCATAAGATAAAGAGAGTGACAAGGCGCTTTTGTAGCTATCGTGAGGGGGAAGAGGCAATGTTTAGAAGCTCTCGTGACACAAGAAGAGGGGATGGTTGGAAAATCATCTGGCAAAGAGGATAGCCTATTTTCGTTTGTAATGAGTAGGATGCTCTTAATCATTGGGAAGAGCAACCGCGCTTTTAGAAAGTTGGGGGGGGGTTGTTGAAAACAAGGGAAGCGCCATGCATCGCACTTTTCGTGGTTCTTAAAAAAGCGGGCATGAGATAAAGAAATGCATTTTTCATAAAAAAAGGAAGAGCAATGAAGGGGAAAAAGTCAGCATTTTATAATGGACTGCGCCATTTTTTCGAAAAAAGTATTTTTTCTGTGCGAGAGCATGTTGTCATTTGTTTTCTCTCACTCATTATTGAGCTATGGAACAGGATTTTCTTTCTTGAGCTGTGGAACAGGATTCTCTCTCTCTCATCCTTGGATAGCAAAGAGTACAACATTTTCTCTCTTGAGTTATGGAACAGGATTTTCTTTCTCCTATCCTTGGGTAGCAATGGAGAACGGACAGGGTGGTGGGATACACCTCTTTTTCTCTCTCTGTATGCGTTTTGGAAAGTTATTATAGTGTGTGTTTTGGTCTTATTCCCAGTTATGTTGATACTCTACATCATATTGTGGTTTTTGTTGGTAAAAAATATTCGGAAATTGAAAGGAATAGATCAGCAACGGGGTAAAATAACCGATCAAAAGGATCGATATAAAGAAAGTGTGAACTGGAAAATGGACGATATTCTTGTCATGATATTTGTTTTCGTGCTTATGTGCGTGACATTGGTGGTTGCTTGTATTCCCATGATGATTTTAGAACTTTATTATGGTGTCTTTAAGCAGGTGAGAACGTATCGCTGTTTAAGAAAAGAACTGAAAAACGTCTTGCAAGAACAGGATACAGCGTTTGAGAAGTCATGAGAGGGAAAAAATAATGAAGAAATTATGAGAGATTCAGCCTTTATAGGGATTGCTCTCTATACCATTTTGCCTCTGATATTTTTTGGTGCTCTTTCATGAGGTGTCCGTAAACATTGCTCTAAGGAGCAGTGTTGAGGGTGGCATTGAGTGAAAGAAAAGCCGATTATGGATTAGTATTGATTTAAGGGAATAAGAGCCCTTGGGGTTTAGAGCCTAGAGTGAGTGCTTGGGACTTACTTTATCGTTTGAGGCGTGAGGAAGGAACGGTTTTGCTTGTAGGGGCGCGCGGTATATGGGTTGTTTTCGTATTTTTAGGAGCCTTGTTCATTCAAGCTTTGAAATGAATCCTATTGAAGTGGGGTTGCAGGGTCATTTTCTTGAAAATAGGAGGATTTTTGGGAAGAAAAAGCTGAATTGTGACTATTGTTTATAGATTGGTACGGTTTGAAAATCTTTATTGTTTGCAATGTGAGGAAGGTAAGAGGGTGGCAAGGTAGCAGGAATATTATAATTTTTATTATGACGCAAACCATAATGGTCTGTGTACTTTTCTTTATTCCGGTGGTATTTGGGTTTTGCATCATCATAATGCGTAAATTGGAAAAAAATCCAGAAACGAGAAGAGGCAATCTCTGTGTGATAGCAAATAAGCTCTCTGTCGCACGGGTCTTTTCAAAGAGTGAGAGGGGAATACATGAAGGAGCAAAATTGGGCATCAGAGCAAGAAACGCATAAAGGAGTGCATTCTTTTTCGCTCCAGCAAGCGTTGCTCTCAGCAAAGGATTATAAAATTATCTTTGCTATTGCTGTTCTCATTATCATGTGGAAAATGGTTCTAGAAATACCAGGTGTATTGAATTGGCAGCTGACAGGGTGGCAATATGTTGTGCATGCCGTTCTCTTTAAAACAACGGACATCATAACGGTTTGTGTTATTATTTTTATTCCGGTTATGTTACGGCTTCGCACCAAAGTGACGGGTGAGTTGCGAAAAAATATTCAGAAACTAGAAGAAGCAATCTCTGTAGGAGAGCACATAAGCTCTCTGTCGCACGGGCTTTGTAAAGACTGAGAGGGGAAAAATGAACAGTGATCCTATAGCCGTATTTCTATTAGATCCCGGATTCTGGGTGATGATTGTTATTTGCATGATCATTATCATGCTTGTTTTAGCTCTTTATACCTCTGTCTTTAAACGGATGAAAATGAATTTCCAAGTGAAAGGCGAGCTGGAAAGAGTGCTTAAAGAAAATGATCTTGCAACGCAGCAGTTTTGGAAAGATGAAGCCGTGGTGCAGAAGAGGCGTTTGCAACTAAAGGAAAAAGAGTTCTCTGCCGATTATGATGATGATGAAATTCTCACGATAGAAAGTGCAACAGGGCTTTTAAAAAGCTTGGGATGGTCGGTGGAAATCGAGGGAAAGGGAGATTATTTGGCAACCCTCTTTTTACCAGATCGCGAAGTGCAGTTTCTTTATAACGAGAAACGAGTGGAAGAATTTTCGCCTTTTGATCGCGGACTTTTAATTATGAGCGGTATTTTTGCGGCGGCTTGTCAGACGATTAATCCGCATAATTCTGGGGTTTTGCCAACAGTATTTATGAATTTTGTACCCAATGGATTGGAAATTTTTGAAGAAAAAGTGAGCGTCCAGCTTTTAAAGAAAGCACTCGATACAACTTTAAAATGGACAATGGAAGATGATTCTTTGCATGAAATGTTTCGCTCTCAATATAGTATTCCCCCTTGGGAAAAAGACTCTTTATCTTGGGCAACGGATGGAGACGTAGAGTTTGCACCTTATGCTTTGCTGCATCTTGCTGCTCTTGCCTTGCTGGGCGATGTTGAGACTTTAGCTTCTTATGACGAAAGTTTTACGTCAGGGGAGAAGCTTGGCTTTGATGAAACCATTGAAAAAGTCCATTTGGAACGCGCGATGGTGATCGCTCAAGAAGTGAAAAGGGAAGGAAAGTTCAGTTACGATCTACTGGAACGGGTTGCTGAGAAGTGGTCTATAGCCATGGACTATCAGCTTTTTAGAGTGAGATCCCCTAATACGTGTAATCAAAAACGAGATTTTCATAAAAAAATAGTCGAGGAGAAAAAACAAGAATTAAGGGAACAAGGGTTTGAAGGGGTGAGTGATGAACAGTTCGTGTTTGAAGCAGAGGGGGTAAAACATGCTCCTGATATTACTTATATTAAAGATGGTAAAATCGCATTTATGGATATAAAAATTGATTAGTTTATTCTCCTGTTGAAGAAAAGCACTTTTATTTAAAAGATGTGAAAGCGTCTCAATCATGGCGCTTTCACATCTTTCTTACCAGAGCAAAATAAAGGGTTCGAAAAATCAAGAATAATAGCCAAGATTTAAAAAATAGACTGGAAATGGCTTGATCCTCAAGAATAGGGGGAAAAATCAATTATAAATTCTACTCTCTTCTTTAAGACTGTTCTGTTGTTTTGTTAGAAAATGCTCATAAATTATCGCTTATTCAAGTGCCTTATTCAAGCGGTATGAGGGAAAGGTCCATTGACTAAAGCGCTATGGGGGGAGCTTTAAGGGTTAGAGCCTTTGTCATTTGAGGGGAGAGGAAGGCAAAAAATGGCATTTTTGAAGGCTGTGATATTTGGCCAATAAAAATAAAAACACAATAAAAATTAAACTAAAACAAAGGAAAAATTAAACTAAAAAAGGCCCCATTTAAAAAGGGCCTTTTTATTTAAGTTTTACAATATATACAAAATGTATATAACTTTACTTTAAGAACTTTTTGTAGCTTATACTCTAGTAGAAACAAGTTGTATGAAATATATAATAATTGATCCTAAAAAACTAGCTATTGCATTCAATAAACTTTTTCCTTTCTCGTATATATCGTTTATTGATGCTTGTTCTGATGCGCTTCTATTACTGACTCTCAGTATATTCAATGTATCCGATGTGTCCCTTACTTGTTTAACAAACTGTAAATTTGTTTTCTCAATAGTATAAGGTGCAACAATAGGAGAGGGCTGTTTATTGACTATACGATCAGATTTTTGAATCGCGAGAGCTAAACCACTTGTGATAGCCCCCGCTATGAAAAAATATCTGATATTCATAGTTTTTCTCCTATATTTATTTCGATAAATAAATATCGATACGTATCATATATAAATTCGATTTAAATAACTATAGTAAAAATACAACAATCACAAAAAAGAATAAACTTTGTCTATATTTTGACAAAATTTACCCTTAATTGCCTTAATGAATTCTTTTAGATTCGATTTTATGAAGGCGTAAAAAGGTTTGAAAGCTCTGTAGGCAAGTGGAATCCCATAAGATGGGGGATACGGCAGTCGCTAGAAAACTTCCTTTTGTGCCTTTGACCAAGGATTCATAAAAATGAGGGTTCATAAAAATGAGATGCGATGAAAATTGAGTAAAACCCTTGAAGGGAAGGATTCACTCTATTGAAGGCGGAGTGAATCCTCTTATGGATCGGATACTGCCTTATGAGGGTTTGGCAGTTTCCGTTGAGGGGAAGGATGCACTCTTTTTGAGGGCTAGAGTGCATCCT
>NZ_JBHION010000009.1:13515-100092 GCF_042195515.1 Bartonella sp. CB10SXKL
TGCATCCTCTTATGGATTGGATACTGCCTTATGAGGGTTTGGCAGTTTCCGTTGAGGGGAAGGATGCACTCTTTTGAGGGCTAGAGTGCATCCTCTTATGGATTGGATACTGCCTTATGAGGGTTCGGCAGTTTCCGTTGAGGGGAAGGATGCACTCTTTAAGGGCTGGAGTGCATCCTTTCCATGGATTGAACGCACTCTTTGGAGGCTAAAGTGCATCCATAGGGAAAGGCATATTCCATAAGAAACAGAGATAACCAAAAGATTTGTTTTTATATTTTTATTGATAGGTTGCTGTATTTGCGAGGGCTATTCATTCTTTATTCTCAATATTTAAGATGATTATGTGATAAGGGTTGTTCGTCAATACAATCGTAAAAGACGCTGAGCATTTTTATAAAAATTAAGATATTTTTGTGCCTTTTTCTTGTTTTTTTTGTGTTTACACAAGATATGCACGGCTTTTCAACAGTTTGTTTTTTTTAGCTTTGCTAATGGCGTTGGCTAAACACTTCAATTATTTTAACTGCTTCAATACCGCCTTAAAAAAACAGTGCTTTATAATATGACAAAATAAGCTGTATAACTTTTGATTCTTACGCGATGCTAGAAAAAGGGGAATGTTAGGAGAGATGTTGTCTATATTCTTAGCTTATCTCTTAAGGTAGGAAGATTAACATACTTTCTGGATCTATTTTTATTTGGCCGGATCTATTTTTATTTGGTTTGACGGTTAAAGAGCAATAGCTGAATGGAATCACGCTTGCTTCATGTTTTTATCCTCACGCTTTAGATTTTTTCTCATAGAGATTTTGTTTTTAATGGGGTTTTACGCGAATCATGTAAAACAGAATGTTCTAAATAGAATATATTTGTGTTGCACATTTACGTACTTGTTTAAAAAACATTATGTTGTCTTATCATCACAATGATGTTGATGAATGGGGATGTTGATGAATGGGGATGTTGATGAATGGGATAATGGAGAAATCTCTTGCGAAGTGGATAAGCCCTTCTTTAAAATCTCATAAGGGGAAAGCCTGCACTATCATACTATTCGCGCCTCATGTGATGACAGCCTTTGGCTCTTGAGCGTGTTCATAAGAGGCATTTTGATTCTTTATCTTGCTAGTGTTTTATTTCATATGTCTCTCATGTTTGTAATGTGGAAAAGACAAGGTGTTGATTGATGCAACATGAAATAAATTTAAAATGAGAGAATCCCTATGATATCCGGGTCTCTTAAATTTTATATGGATAACTGGAAATTATTATTATAAATCAAAGTATTATCGTGATACATCAACCTGTTGGTGGACTATGCGATAAAGAAAGTTATCCAGTAGTTAAGTCATTCTGTTATGTCGTAAAACACTGTCATTTGAAGTTTGGTGATATGAAGCAGGCTTCTTTGGATATGTTTTAAGTGTTTTTTTAAGGGCGTGGTGAATCTTTAAGACAGAGCAAGCTTCTGTTGCGCCTTGAGTTTAGCTGAAAATCCCTGAATGGAAGCCAAGAGGAAATGGAAGCCAAGAGGAAATGGAAGCCAAGAGGAAATGGAAGCCAAGAGAGAAGTGTATCCAAGCTGTTTGTAAATCAGATTGAGTTAAGAATCTTTGTTCTTTGAGAATGAAACGCAAGTCAATTTGACAAAAGAATGATCTATTTTGCGGGTAGACCTTATGGAGGAATATAACAAAGCTCATAAGGAAGTGATTTAAGACAATACAGTCATAAAAAAGTACAGTTATAAAAAAAAGTCCTCCGTCGCAATTAGAGGACCAAAGAGCAGGAGAATTTTAACATTGACTCGCAGGACGTGTCAAAAAAGAATAAATTCAAAAGGCCGTACTAAATACAAAAAATCATACTTAAAGAACCTACCACATTATAATTAGCAGAGAATTGAAAAAATAGCAATATAAAAAATACTTTTTACAAAAAATTTTGTCATTTTGCATTAAAACTTAATACTTTTTTCAATTGAATATTTGTTTTAAGACTCGATATTAATTAAACTATATTTAAAAATATTATGATACATGCAAGCATCTTGATAATATTCTTCAATCAAAAACGAATTAAGAGCCCCTCATGATTATAGGACTGATATGGGGGAAGGCTTTTTGTTTTTAAGAGTGTGGGGTGTATCTTAAGTATGTGTGGGGGGTGAAGTATTGTCCTTTTGGGTGTGGGGGGCAAGGTAATGAAAATGGGGGCGAGAGCTGCTCAATGCTTGAGCCCGTGTGGGGGAGGTTTCTTTAGAGGGGCGGGGGCAACATGGGAGGCCGCTTAAAATGGCGAGGAGGGGGATTATTCAAAATGTTTATGGTTTGCATATCCCCAATGAAATGCGAGCAAGTCTAAACAATCTCGTAAATGATCGGCAAGGGAGTTTTGTTTGCGTTTTGAAGAACTTAATTCTTTTATCGCTTGTCCATGGCCGATAACGCGTTCAAGCAGTGAATAGCCAAGAATACCCAGTTGAACTTTGATTGTTCTTAAATGATTGGAGGCTTCTATTTGACGTTCAATGGGGTGTATGTACCCTTGGCTACAGGAAACCTTTTCACGGGTGTAGTCAAGGCTCATGTGGAGATCGGCTTGGCTTTGACGCCAGTAAAAATAAAAACGTTCTGCCGCTTTATATTGGGCTTTGCTGAGATGTCCTTTCGCATATAAAAGTGCAATGGGATGGCTTTGTGCATTGGCAATGGCATTGATGGTGCGCGGGTTGCTGGAACTTTCTCGATGATTGGGTTTAAAATAAGGATTACGCGTTTCAACAGGGATTTCTTGCGTCTTTAAATGACCAATGTGCTTTTCTTGATTTTGATGATCAAGCGGGCAGGTTTGCATATTTTTTTTCTGCTTATGGGTCATAGCATCTCCTTAAAAATTATCGTTTGCTTCTTTATGTTTATGCAAAGAAACGGGATTGTGCTGTTGTATGCTTGTTGAGGGATACGTTTTTATGTCTGCTTTTTGCGTGAGGGGAAGTTTCAAAAAAAGGGTGAGGGGTCGCTTTCTGTGGGTGTTGTCATTGTTTTATAGGAGAGGGGTTTATAGGGGAGGCTGTATGGGAGAAAAGTGTATTGTCTCGCGTGGATTTGCTTCTTGAAAGGATTGGCATTTTTTTGCATGATGGGCGTTACCTGTAATTTTACTGCTGTGGGGGATATTGATGCCGCATGATTTGGTTTTTTTGCCGTGGTTGGTATTTTTCTGCTTTGTTGCTCTTGTCTTTGTTTCTATTTATGCGGCAATGAGGTTTTTCGCGGTTACAAGGAAGGACTTTTTTAAGAGTAGGGTGCTTGCATTCTTTGTTGGCGTGAGCTCTAAGTTTGTTTATGCGCAAGCTGAGCACTTTGGTTTGACTCAGGTGTGGTTCTCAAACAGTTAGGTCTTTCACATTCTTTTTGGCGTTGTCTTTGGTCTTATCCTTGGGCTTATTTGTCTAGGGGCAAAGCGTCTTGGTTTTAGGCTTTCATTCTTTACAAAGGATTGATCTTTTGCTGCATTTTTGGCATGGTCTCTGATTTTTACTTATAAAGGAGCGGGGCGTATGGTGGTTGCGCGGGACATGTTTTTGAAGGGGCTGGTGTTTTGCGGTGTTGTTGGACTTGTTCCTTTTTTTGCTTTGGAGGGGGTACGGTGTGTGCGTGTACTGTTGGGGGGCTTAAAAAAATGAGCATTTTTCTGTCCCACGGGCTTGGTCTTTGATGTTCTTTCTGTGAGGGGTATTTGATGTCGAACGATGTGATGTTTTTGCAGTTGTTGGCACTTTTCTGTCCTTTGGTTCTCGCCTTTGTTTCTATTTATGCGGGAATAAGGTTTTTCGGGTTTACAAGGAAGGACTTTTTTAAGGGTGGGGTGCTTGCATTCTTTGTTGGCGTGACCTCTAAGTTTGTTTATGGGCAAGCTGAGCACTTTGGTTTGACTTGGTTGTGGTTCTCAAACAGTTAGGTCTTTCACATTCTTTTTGGCGTTGTCTTTGGTCTTATCCTTGGGCTTATTTGTCTAGGGGCAAAGCGTCTTGGTTTTAGGCTTTCATTCTTTGCAAAGGATTGATCTTTTGCTGCATTTTTGGCATGGTCTCTGATTTTTACTTAATAAAGGAGCGGGGCGTATGGTGGTTGCGCGGGACATGTTTTTAAAGGGGTTGGTGTTTGTGGGCACTATTGGACTTGTTCCTTTTTTTGCTCTGGAGGGGGTACGGTGTGTGCGTGTACTGTTGGGGTGGTGCTTAAAAAAAATGAGCATTTCTCTTCCCCACGGGCGTGGTCTTTGATGTTCTTTCTGTGAGGGGTCTTTGATGTCGAACGATGTGATGTTTTGGCTGTTGTTGGGGTTTTTCTGCTTTGTTGCTCTTGTCTTTGTTTCTATTTATGCGGCAATGAGGTTTTTCGGGGTTACAAGGAAGGCTTTTTTAAAAAATTTGGCGTTGAGCTTCATTATTATCGCTGTCTCTAAGTTTGTTTATGGGCAAGCTGAGCACTTTGGTTTGACTCAGGTGTGGTTTTCAAACAAGTGGGTCTTTCACATTCTTTTTGGCGTTGTCTTTGGTCTTATCCTTGGGCTTATTTGTCTAGGGGCAAAACGTCTTGGGTTTAGGCTTTCATTCTTTGCAAAGGATTGATCTTTTGCTGCATTTTTGGCATGGTCTCTGATTTTTACTTATGAAGGAGCGGGGCGTATGGTGGTTGCGCGGGACATGTTTTTGAAGGGGCTGGCGTTTTGCTGCGTTGTTGGAGCTGTTCCTTTTTTTGCTTTGGAGGGGGTACGGTGTGTGCGTGTACTGTTGGGGTGGTGCTTAAAAAAATGAGCATTTTTCTTTTCCACGGGCGTGGTCTTTGATGTTCTTTCTGTGAGGGGTATTTGATGTCGAACGATGTGATGTTTTAGCTGTTGTTGGGGGTTTGCTGCTTTTTTGCTCTGGCCTTGATTTTTATTTATAAGGGAGCAAAGCGTCGCTCTGTTACAGAGTGGGTGTTTTGGAGATGGGTGGTGCTTTATGGCGTTGTTGCCACCTATCTTGGTTTTGTTTATGTGGGCGTGGGTCGTCGCGCTGTTGACGGGGAGCTGCTCTTGAAGGGGGCGGTGTTTTCTTGCATTTTTGCAACTGTCCTTGGTTTGGTGCATCTGGGCGTCAAGAGCATGCCTGTTGCTTGGCAAGTGTTCTTAAAGGCGGTTATGTTTTGTTGCATGATGGGCTTTATCCTGTGGTTTGCTGCTGTGGGTGTCAGAGATATGGATAGCATAAGGGCGGTATTCTTAAAGGTTTTGCTCTTGTCTGTATTGTTGAAAGTGCTCTTGGGGTTCTTTATACGCGAGCAAAGTGATACGGTGTTACAGAGGTCGTTGCGTGTTTTGAATTTTGTGCTGTTTTCCTGCATTTTGGGTACTCTCCTTTGTTTTACCCGTCTGGGAGCAGAGAATCTAGGGTTGAGCTGGCTTTGGTTCTCGGATGAGAGGGTGTTGCCCTTTATTGTTGGATTTTTTTCTCCTTTGATTTATCAGGGTATAAGGTGTGCGCGTGTTCTATGGGCTTGGTTTTTGAGGTAGCTGGTGTTTTTTTGCTGTTGTTGGTGTTTTCCTACCTTTTTATTGTTGTCGTTATTGGTACTTATAGGCTTTCCAAGCGCTTCGATATTCCGTGGTGGCGGGCGGCGTTTTATTGTATTTTTGGTGTTTCCCTCTTTTTGAAGGAAGTGCTGTTTTACGGTATTTTAGGAGTCGTCCTTTTTTTAGCTCTTTTGGGGATGGAGAGTATGGACATACCGTGGGGACTATTGTCCTTGATGGGGATCGTGTTTGCTGTACTGTTGGAGTGGTTCTTGATTTTGCATATGAGGGGGCGACAAAATGGAGTGGTGACGCGTTGTTTGTGGTTATTGAAGGGGTTGGTGTTTTGCGCCATTGCTGGAGCGATCTTTTTTTGTTTGCCTTTGGGAGCAGAGAATATGGGGTTGAGCTGGCTTTGGTTTGCGAAGGATTGGGTGTTTTTCATTATTTGTGGATTGATCCTTCCTGTTGTTTCTGTGGGAGCAAGGCGTGCGCGTGTGAAGGCGGAGGCGTTTTTAAAGAGAGTGGGGTTTATGGGGTATTACAGATAACGTCGAGGGAATGATTGTTCAAAAGAACAGCGATAGCGGTAGGTTTGGGGATCAAACCAAAGCCCTATTTTGCCTTCAAAATCACCAGAACGTTGTTTGGCAATATTCATAATAACGCCTGGGCGTTTTGCTAAATCTGCTTTTTCTTGTGCTAGAGAGGCGGCAAAGATTTTATCTTCCAACGACCGATTGCGCCAAATGGTGATGATATTAAAGGCATTGGCACCAATTTCTGAGGCGCCTTTAATGTCTTCTGTGCTGGGGATATCTTTATCCAGACCGCCTTTGCGAGCATGGGCGACAAGGTGAATATGCACATTGTTTAAAACAGCCCAATCAACCATTTTATAAACCGCTTGTTCTTGTCTTGCATAATCATCAGAGGCAATGCCAAGCCGCATCAAACTGTCGATGATAAATTGATCGCAGCCATAGCGCGCACGGCAATAGTCAAAGACTTCAAGCAAGGTATCTACGCTCGATTTGCCAACATGCTCATAAAGAATAAGCCCTTCGTCTAAAAAATGAAGAATCCGTTCAATCGTTTCTTTTGTAGGCTGTTCTAAGCCGCCCGTTTGTTTGGTTAAACGGCGAAGTGATTGTTCTCCTTTCATTTCTAGAGACGCTAAGCAAAGGCGACTCTTTTGTGCAATCCAATGGGGAATACAGTCTGATAATAATTGGCTTTTACCTGCACCACTCGCACCACTCCAGAGCGTTAATTCTGCTGGGCGGAAATGCAATTTGTCCTTCAGTTTAGGATAGGGAACCGTATAACCAAGATGTTTTTCAGGCTCTGGCCAAAAAAGCCCAATCACTTGATCTTTATAGTCTGAGGCGCGCCGTAAACCTTCTGGTGCAAAGCTTTGTGCTGAGGAAAAGGCAGCTTTTATGGTGGCTTTATCGATCCCTGCGGTTAAACAGTCATTGGCATCTTTAAGGGGTAAACGGACACGGTAGCAACGGTGGCGTCCAAGCCTGCTGGCAATCTCACGGGCTGCTTCTTCTCCGGGCGGATCCATATCGGTGGCTAAAAAAATCGTTTCAAAAGATTCTAAATGATCAAATTCATTTTCAATCCAGTTGTGTTTTCCTCCACTGCCTCCTCCAAAGGGAACAGAAACCGCCGGATATCCATAGGCGGCTAAGGATAGCGCATCAATTTCTCCTTCAGTGATAACAATGGTACGGTTTGTTGAAGAAAAATTGGGGAATGGCGCCTGTTGGGGCGCGTGCGTGGGTGCCTGCTGGGGTGTGTGCGGGGAGGCGTGGTTGGTTGAGGCGGTGTTTTGGGGCGCCTGCTGAGGTGCGTGTTGGGATGCCTGCTGGGATGTGTGCAGGGATGCCTTTGTGGAGGCGGGGTTGATTGTGGCGGTGTTTTGGGGTGCCTGTGTGGAGGCGGGGTTGATTGTGGCGGTGTTTTGGGGTGCCTGCGTGGAGGGGTGGTTGGTTGAGGGTACCTGCTGAGGTGCGTGTTGGGTTACCTGTTGGGATGTGTGCGGGGATGCCTGTGTAGAGGCGGGGTTGGTTGAGGGTACCTGCTGGGGTGTGTTTTGGGGTGCCTGCTGAGGTGCGTGCTGGGTTGCCTGTTGGGATGTGTGCGGGGATGCCTGTGTAGAGGCGTGGTTGGTTGAGGCGGTGTTTTGGGGCGCCTGCGTGGAGGCGTGGTTGGTTGAGGGTACCTGCTGAGGTGTGTGTTGGGGTGCCTGTGTAGAGGTGGGGTTGGTTGAGGGTACCTGCTGAGGTGTGTGTTGGAATACTTGCTGAGGTGTGTGCTGGGTTGCCTGCTGGGATGTGTGCGTGGAGGGGTGGTTTGTGGGGTAAAGGGCTTGCCAACCAAATAAAATCGGTTCACATTGGGAGGCTGTTGGTTTGGTTTTTGCTCCCGTTTGCGCAAGCCGTTCTTTGACTAAAGCAAGGGTGCCGTCGGGTTTATAAAAGGGGAAAATGATTTTTTCGCCATTTTCTCCTATGCGGTAACGCTTTATAATCTCTAGAGGAATGCGGCGTTCTTCATGGAGATAGGTTTTTACAAGATTCTGCGGGCTCTGCCCTGTAGGAACCGGTGGACGGCGATAGGAACGATGGGGCGCCATAAAGGGTTTGGGGCGTGTCAAATTGAGAGTCGCGCGTGCTTCTTCTAAGGCTTGAGAGAGGCTAATGCCTTTGACTTCACACCAAAGGTCTAAAAGATCTCCTCCTGTGCTTTCTGCAAAATCATACCAAAGTCCTGCTTTACTACCACTTAAGCAAATCGATAAACTTTGACCCGCTTCACCACGTGTGTTGCCTACAATCCAATTGTTGCCTCGTTTGTGCCCTTGGGGAAGAAGCATTTCTACTATTTTATCGGCTTGTGAGATAAGTTTTTGTTTGATTTCAAAAATTGTGCTCATGATCATTCGTGATATTATTGTCGTTTTTCTCAAGATGTGGGAGGTGAGGACTCTGTTTTTGCTGTTCTCACCATTCGATCTGATCGTAAAGTCCCGTGGTGCTATGGGGCTTGCCAGTTTACTTTGAGAGCTTCTTTGCCGCTCTTTTTTTGCCAATAGTCGCGAAACCTCTTGGCTTGCCAAAGGGCTTGACTCTCACTCAAACCTTTTTGAAATGGCTGTGTTGGTGTTTGTTTGCTAAGAGCATGGGAAGTGGTGCCTTGAGGAAAGGAGGAAGGGGGTGAAAGAAGGGTGGGGCGGATGCCTGTGAGGGTGTGGTGCATGCTGGAGTGTCCTGTTGGGATGCCTTGTGTTGGGGTGGTGCATGTTGGAGTGTCCCTGTTGGGGCATGTGTTGGGGTGCCTTGTGTTGGGGTGTCTGTTGGGGTGCCTGTGTGGAAGGGGTGGGTTTGTTGCCAAAGAGTTTGCTTTTCATTGAGTTTTTCTGAAATGGCTGTGTTGGTGTTTGTTTGCCAAGAACATGGGAAGTGGTGCCTTGAGGAAAGGAGGAAAGCGGAAAGGAGGAAGGATGCAAGAAGGGTGGGGTGGATGCCTGAGGGTGTGGTGCATGTTGGAGTGTCCTGTTGGGGTGCCTGTGTGGAGGGGGTGGGTTTGTTGCCAAAGAGTTTGCTTTTCATTGAGTTTTTCTGAAATGGCTCTGTTGGTGTTTGTTTGCCAAGAGCATGGGAAGTGGCGCCTTGAGAAAAGGAGGAAGGCGGAAAGGAGGAAGGATGCAAGAAGGTGGGGCGGATGCCTGTGAGGGTGTGGTGCATGCTGGAGTCCTGTTGGGTGCCTTGTGTTGGGGTGCCTGTGGATGTCCTTGTGTGGGGAAAACGCTTTTGTGATGAGAGCAAAATGGTCGATGTTGACGCGTTTTGCTGTGTGAATCGCCTATCCAAGTGTTGTTTTGCCGCCCTTTGTTTTGTTCTGTGTTATTTTGTCCGATGCTGTTGTGGTTTTGAAACATTTTTATCCCCGCGCGTGCTTGAAAAATACGTTGTTTTTGTGATGTCAAAAATTGTCATTATAGTTGATCAAACTGCGGTAAAGGGTGTCGTTGTTCTCAGAGATGAAAGATGAGGAGCTTCCCTGTTTTTGCTGTTCTTGCCGTTCGATCTCACGGCGAAACCAGTTGCGCCATGTGGCTTGCCAGTCTACTTTGAGAGCTTCTTTGCCGCTCTTGGCTTGCCAATAGTCGCGAAACTTCTTTTCTTGCCAATGGGCTTGGCTTTCACTCAAACCTTCTGAAACTGCCGCCTTGATGTCTGCTTGCCAATGCTCAGGAAGACGGTGCCCTTTGGCAACTGAGGAAGTGGTTTTTTTGTTGGTGCAAAGCGGGATGGAGGCAGAAAGATTGCTGGGGGGAAGAGTGGTGGCGGATTTTGTTTTTTCCCCCGTGACAATTTGCGCGATAGGGGCGGAGGTAAACTCGGCTTGGGGAGCAGTTAAAGAGGGGGCGTTTTTTTGCTCCGCTTCTTCTTGTGGAGGGGAAGAGAGAGGTGAATCAATAGCCGATGAGGAGGATGGATGATCGCTTTGTTCAAAGTTCTCTTCGAAGGAAAAACAAGACTCTGTCTCATCAAACAAAATTTTCTTTTCTAAAACACCGTAAGGTGTTTCCTTTTCTTCTGTCTTTTGAGCTTCTGAGCTTTGTGCAGCATCTTTTGGACTTTCGTTAAGCAGTTGTTGCATCTCTGCATTGATTTTTTTGCGTTTTTTTGCCGAAGAACGACCCGCAAAGGATTTTTGTTCAAGCAATTTTTCACGCTCTTGAAAAATATTTTCGCAACGCTTGTTCCATAATCCATTGGCTAAATTTAAAATCTTACCCTCTTGGATGAGCATTTCTAAAACATTAACAAAAGTTCGCTTGTCACAACCACAAAGACGCGCTAAACGTTCTTTCGATATTTCTAAAGGTCGTCCACGGGCATACATTTCATTGAGAAGAATCGTATAGATTCCAATTTCGTGTGCGCGCATCCCACGTACACCTCCTAGAAAGTCATTTTGATACCAACAAACATATGGAAGCCTAGACGATTCATAATGAGGAGTTTCTTGTTGATTAGCGTGTTTCATACTGCAATCTACTTTCTTCTTTTTTATACATTTTTATTGATGATAAAAGCTCAAATAAGGATTTAACTTGTGTTGCTTTTGGCTCTGTTCGATGATGACTAGAGGCTTCTTTACGACGCTTATAAATGATTGGCTGTGCTTGAAGAGCATGCAAACTTACGATTTAAGATTGCGGTGATGGAAAAAATAAAGAATACCACACATTCTCAACGTACTTGCTTTTGGGCAGAAGCTTTGGAGAGTGGTCTTTTATATCCTGTAGGGTGGTTAAAGTGTTTTTATGATCCAAAAATAAAAAAATTTCCCCCGAAAAAGTAAAATTTGTTTCCTTAATTTTATCCTTTTTAGAGGATAATGCAAGCTCGTTTTATAAAAAGGACGTGTTTTTTTAAAAAGACGCGCTATATGGTGAAATTATGAATATCGATGGTTGGCGTCAAAGATTAAGAATCGCTTTGGAAAAAAGTGGGCGGTCAAAAAGATCTATCTCCCTCGCTGCCGGTAAAGGCGCGGGGTACCTTCATTCTATTCTTTCTGAAGGAAAAGAACCAACAATCGAATCTCTCTCGCGAATTTGTCACGAAATTAATATCAGTATGAATTATATTCTTTATGGTAAAGGGGCTAGCCCTGAAGATAAAGAATTTATAGAGCTTATTTCGAAACTCTCTCCGCAAGAGAGACAGGCGATTTTGACTCTTTTGCGGCGGCCAATTGACGAAGCTTCAAAATAACTTCCTTCTGTGCTTTTGAATCAAGGCGACTCCAGTATTTTATTAATATTATGTCACTCATTTTATCTCTCCTGTGTGTTTATAATTGCAATTTTGTAAGAACAAATAGAGAACAACAAAGGGGCATGAGAGGAACAAAGAATAATAGATTTTTATTTACATATGTCATTTGAACCCCGTAGATATTTAAAATATATCTTTTATGAAGGATAAAATGGTTGACATCTCTCCTATAGAGGAGATAAGACTAACGCTATATTTAGTCTTGTCAAGACAAGGCTATGCTTTATCAACTATCTAAAGGGGGAAATCATGAAAAATATTTCATTCGTTAAAGAGGATGAAATCATTATCGTTTTATGCGAAGAGGAAAATCCTTGTACTTATGAAGGACCAATCGACGAAATCGAAGAAGTGCTCGAACTGATTGAAGAATGTGAAACTGTTTATAGAGTTTTACGACTCGATCTGACAACTTCTCATGCTGAAGATGTTACGGAACAAATCGCTGATTTTTATGTCGAAAATCATGAAATGAATGAAGAAAATACACAATTGCAGCCCTTCATTTTGAATAGTGAAGCTTATCATGCTTGTTTAAATGAAAGAGCGGCTTGCGATTATGAAGATAATCTCTATGGCTCTTATGAAAAACAGCATCGTTTACGCCCATGTGATGTCTTGACAGATTATTGGTGGTAAACATGCCAAGTTATCTCAAGACTTCTTATCAAGGGATTCCACTTTATTATGCTGGAAATATGCGAAATTTAATCAGACTCGAACCACAAAAACACAACGCTATACTTTTTATATCGCAAGAGGTGGCTCAGTCTATGGCAAAAAAATTGGAGGAAGAATATTGCCGCCATGATTTTTCCGTCGTGCAATAGCAGGGTTGAAAAAGGAAGCCGCAATGAAAGGGCCCAAGTGCTTTTTCATTGCGGTGACAATGGTGTGCATTATGCTTTCGTTCTTGGAAGGGAAGCTTAAGGGAGCTTAGGGGGGAGCTTTGCGGGGGTTTTTTTAGCCGACATGGGAAAGGGGGGCATGAAGAAAAGAGCCTATATATGAGAAATTGCGGGCGCTTGTGTGTGGGGGGGGAAGTTGCTGGCTGGTTCATTGGGGGATAAGGCAATGGTGGGGCAGGTCGTCATTCAGTGACTTGGAGTGACACGAAAGCATGTTGGAAAATAAAAATGAAGGCTTAGGGGGAAGAGAAGCAGCAGTACAAACAGGTTCCAACCTATAAAAAGGCACGTTCAAGGGGGAAAAGAGCCGGTTTTTGTGTTTTTGCGGCACGCAAGTAGGGAGCTTGGAATGATACGTAAAGCATGCTGGAAAATAAAAATGAAGGCTTAGGGGGAAGAGAAGCAGCAGTACAAACAGGTTCCAACCTATAAAAAGGCACGTTCAAGGGGGAAAAGAGCCGGTTTTTGTGTTTTCGGGGTACGCAAGTAGGGAGCTTGGAATGATACGTAAAGCATGCTGGAAAATGGAAGAAGGTGTTTGACGGGGGAGTCGTTAAAGCTTGTTTAGACGTATTGGGACAAACGGGGGGATTTTGGGAGCTTTTGTGGTGCGTGCTGGGGGAGCGCCGCAATGAAAGGGCCCAAGTGCTTTTTCATTGCGGTGACAATGGTGTGCATTATGCTTTCGTTCTTGGAAGGGAAGCTTAGGGGAAGCTTAGGGGGGAGCTTTGCGGGGGTTTTCTTAGCCGACATGGGAAAGGGGGGCATGAAGAAAAGAGCCTATATATGAGAAATTGCGGAGGGGGGATGTTGAGGGGGGCAGCAGTTTTTGTGTTTTCAGCGGCGCAATATTGAAGGATGCATTGAAGGATGTTGTCGCCTTTAGTCCGTGTGAGGGACACAGGCTTTAAAAATATGAATGTTTCAAAGAGGATATATTGCAAAAAACACTTTAAAGATGAAGGGGAGAAAGGTCATGCCAATTATTATCGATTGTATTCAAGGAACAGAAGAATGGCAGAAAGTGCGTAATGGTTTGATTACGGCTTCTTTGTTTGAGATGGTTATGGCACAAAAAAAACAGGGGCAAAAAACGTCACGCTATCAGAGTGTGATGATGAAATTGGCGGGAGAAAGAATTACAGGAAAAACCGTTGAGGAAGGAACAACGCTTTCTCAGCGACGTGGAACAGAATTAGAACCAATCGCACGACAGCTTTATGGGGAACTTACACATACAGAACCTGAATGTATTGGCTTTGTTTTGGCTGATGATCGTGGACAAGGATTTTCCCCCGATGCTTTTGTGGGAAAAAATGGCTTATTAGAAATTAAAACAAAAAAACCTGAAATTTTGATCCCTCATTTCATGCAAAAGAATTTTCCAGCAGAACATAAAGCACAATGTCAAGGGGGATTATGGATTTCTCAACGCGAATGGGTGGATTTAATGCTCTATTGGCCGGATATGCCTCCTTTGATTAAACGGGCTTATCGTGATGAAGCGTATATTTGCAAGCTTGAAAATGAAATTAGCCGTTTTAATGAGGCTTTGGAGAAGATGGTACAGCAAATTAAGAGTGTTGGGATAGGTTTTCATCTAAGGACAGAAATTGCTTTGAAGGAGGGGGAAGAAAGGGTGCTTGGAATGAAGACAAAGCGTCTGCTGGAGGGCAAAACAAGAATGAGGCGGGCAAGAAAGGGATCGTGTGCAGCGTTGAGGAGAGGCAAAGTTCTATAAAAAGGAAAGAGCAGAGGGGGAAAAGAGCCGGTTTTTATGTTGGAGGAGGGTGCCAAACAAGGGGGCGCAGGGAAGTAGGGAGCGTAGCGAACTTAAGGGACATGAATGTGAAAGCATGTTGGGAAATGGGGGGAAGAAAGGGTGCTTGGAGCGCATGCAAGGCGTATGCTGGAGAGGAAAACGAGAATGGGAGTAAGGCCAAGTGCTTAGAGGTATGGAGGGGGGATTTTGGGAGCTTTTGTGGTGCGTGCTGGGGGAGAGCGCCGCAATGAAAGGGCCCAATTTTCATTGCGGTGACAATGGTGTGCGTTATGCTTTCGTTCTTGGAGGGAAGCTTAGGGGGGCTTTGCGAGGATTTTTTTAGCCGATATGGGAAAAAGGGATGTAGGGGCATGAAGAGCCTATGCATGAGGAACTGTGGGGGACGTGTTGGGGACAACCGGTGGTTTAGGGAAAAAAGGGGGAAGCCAATGGGAGGGGGGCTATTCTTTGGGGTGTGTCAATTTCAAAAGCCGCTCATAAAGCATTTTGGAGATTAAGCGTGTCATTGAAGCCATTGATTTTGTAGCCATTGAAGCGCATGGTTTAAAGGATGGAGGATTTGATGAAGCCAATGGAGGCTGGGGGAAAAAATTGAGGCTTATAGAGAAGGCTTATAGGGGAAAGAAGAGAGAGGCAAAAGAAGAATAAAATGGTGCTGCGAGAGAGGATTGAACTCTCGACCTCTCCCTTACCAAGGGAGTGCTCTACCACTGAGCTACCGCAGCCCTTTTCAATCTTTGCGCTGTCTTGTGCCATATTGTCAGAAAATAGGCAAGAGAACATTTGTATATTCTTGCAAGAAAACGTATCTTATGTCATGACATATGTTTCTTATATGCTTAAATATTTAAGGTTATGAGTTGCTTGGATAGAAGCTCAACACTGTTTAAAAGGTTGCGCAATGACACAAATGTATCAAAAACAAAAACAAAATGAAATGAATCATCAAGATGAAAAAGCAAAACGACGTCAAGAAAGATTGGCGCAACAATTGCGTCAAAACCTGAAACGTCGAAAAGAACAATGCCGAAAAAGAGCACAAACAGAGCTCTAAAATGCAAAAAGCTCTAAAATGCAAAAAAATGTTTTTTAGTGAAGCTTTGCAACCAAACTTCTCAATAATTTGTTCTCATATTTAGAATGCGTTCTAAAACGATTAATAAAGCATAACTTCCCGAAGGGGGACAATCCTTTGGAAGGGCAGGCACAAAGGAAAAGAGGGAAAACACTATGGATTCTATTCAAATTGTTGGGGGAGAAAAACTTAAAGGAACAATTCCTATATCAGGAGCAAAAAATGCTGCCTTGCCTCTTATGATTGCGGCGCTTTTGACAGAAGAAACGCTTACTTTAGAAAATATTCCTCATCTGGCCGATGTCGAATTGCTTATTCGTATTCTCAATAATCATGGTGTGGGATATGCCGTTGATGGACAAGAGTTTAACGATGAATGTGTGAATTCAAGAACAATTCATTTTACGGCGCAAAAAATAGCCACAACACGGGCGCCATACGAACTGGTGAAAAAAATGCGTGCAAGCTTTTGGGTTATCGGACCTCTGCTTGCACGATGCGCAGAGGCTTATGTTTCGCTTCCTGGAGGATGTGCTATTGGAACAAGACCTGTCGATTTTATCCTTGAAGGACTCAAAACTTTAGGCGCACAGATTTCGATCGAAAATGGATATGTTCATGCAAAAGCGCCAAGGGGCTTAAAAGGTGCTCACTATCGTTTCCCTAAAGTCACTGTTGGGGGAACCCATGTGCTGCTGATGGCGGCGACAACGGCAAAGGGAACAACCGTTCTTGAGAATGCGGCTTGTGAGCCAGAAGTGACAAACCTTATTCGAACCCTGAATGCTATGGGGGCTCAAATAACCGGTGAAGGAACAACAACACTTACAATTGAAGGGGTGAAAAAACTTAAAGGGACAAAAATACGCGTTATTGCTGATCGAATCGAAGCGGGGACATATGCAATGGCTGTTGCTATGACAGGAGGAGATGTCTTTCTTAAAAATGCAAATCCTAATCATCTCACAAAAGTGCTTAAGGTGCTCCAAAAAACAGGACTCGAGATTCAAATAGAACCTCAAGGAATTCATGTTAAGCGAAATCCAAAGAACACCAAAATTATGCCCGTTGATATTAAAACAGGACCTTATCCTGCTTTTCCAACCGATCTTCAAGCCCAATTCATGGCGCTCATGACACGGGCTGAAGGAACCGCGCATATTACAGAGACGGTTTTCGAAAATCGTTTTATGCATGTTCAAGAACTCAATCGCTTAGGAGCACAGATAAAGCTTGATGGGCAGACGGCAACCGTCTATGGAACAGAGAATTTGCAAGGGGCTCCCGTTATGGCGACGGATTTGCGTGCTTCTGTTTCTCTTGTGATTGCAGCGTTGGCGGCAAAGGGGGAAACAATCGTCAATCGTGTCTATCATCTTGATCGTGGATTTGAGAGATTAGAAGAAAAATTAGTCCGTTGTGGTGCAAAAATCCAACGTATCACAGTGTAAAGCTTTCAAAGATATGCCCAAAAGAATGGCTTTGAGAGGTTGCTTGGGGGGTGGCTGTTGTGTGGGCGGGCCATGCTTTAAGGTTGCGCTTTGGGGGGTGTTTTAGCACAATGCTTGGCTTTTAGGGGCGCTGGGCTTGGGCTTGTGGGGCTTGGCTTTTAGGGGCGGCTGGGCTTGGCTTGTGAGGCTGGGCTTGCTGGCGCATTTTTAATGATTTACTCTCTTGTTTGTGGAATTTTGGAGCCGTATATTCTTGATGGTTTTCTAAATAGCTCTTTCAAACTTCCACCTTTCAAGGGTATGTCAAGGGGATGGCTTTTGTGGCTGCTTTTTTCTTTTCGTAATGGTTGTCTTTTTTGAAGAATTTTGCCCCTCTAACAAGGGGGTAGAGATTATTGTTCTCAGTGTCGTTTACGGCGCTTATAACACGGGGTTGAGGGAACCGCACGAAATTACAGAGACGGTTTTCGAAAATCGTTTTATGCATGTTCAAGAACTCAATCGCTTGAGGGTGCCGATAAAGCGCCATGGGCGAGAGAGAAACTGTCTCATGGAACAGAGAATTTGGAACAGAGAATTTGCAAGGGGCTCCCGTTATGGCGACGGATTTGTATTTGCGTGCTTGTTGTTTCTCTCGTATTTGTGTTCTTTGTATTATCATTGTCAAAGCAATGTATTAAATAATTTATATTCAAAATGATAGTAAATATTCAAAGTATTTATTGTTTTTTAATATAAAAATATGGTAATAAAATAACTTATGTACTTTTATAGTATTCAAGGAAATTGAAATGAAGAAGACTTTTAAATTATTGAGTACTTTATTGATTATGATTGGATTTTATCAAGCTCAATTGCCTCAAACGATTGCAGGTACATGGAAAAAGTCTGGTGCAAATCAACTTGAAAAAAAAGTTCTTTATGATGACCCTGAAGATTTTCAGAATGACCCTGCTTACATAGAATGGTGTATAGTACATGACAAGAATCCGGAGTGTAATCCTTTAAAATCTCGCAATCCATGGAAGTTTAGTAGAACTCTTGGGCACGGGTATTGATCAAAAGGGCGATGTAATCTCTTTAATTGATGAAAAAATGAACATGGAAAACCTATAAAGACGACCATAACAAAAAAGTAGCTTCATTCTTTAAAAGCTGAGGATGACATTGTTAATGGGTACCGATAAAGCGCCCATGGACTAGAAGGAAATGCATCTCATAAAACAGAGTAGGGGGGCTCGTCATGACGCCTGATTTGCGTGCTTTTTCTTGTCTTTGTTTTCCTCCCGCTCTAAAGAATGCATATTCTTGACTTAAGGTCTGTTTTGTAAAAAGTTCGGATTCTGTTGGTGGGGGGTGACCTACTCCTGACCATTCATGTAGTCCACTTTACAAGGCTCTACGGGGCAAGCCACGCCCATTTATTGCACACTCTAAAAATACTTAAATATGTGAAGTTTTACATGCCTTATATTACCGCTCTGAACAACGATGTTTTACGGCACAACATGATAAACCGCGCTTTTTTTCAGTGAACACTAATACGTATTGTTATTGTTTTTTTTCTGTTAAGAAGCGTATACAGTGTCGTAAAAGAGTTAAGTAAGAAATTTAAATAGCGCGTGAAGCATCAAAGAAACTTTGGAAAAATTTTTGAAAAAATTAGTTTAGGAGAGCTTTTTATAAAAGCCTGTCTTAGAGAGGCAGATAAGTCTTTCATCTTAAGATGGTTTGCTTTACGTTTCAAAACTTGATAAAAATTCAAAAAATATAAAAACTTCGAAAAAAATAGGAAGAGAAGCTTTTTCTGGTATGCAGGGGGGAAAATGGTCAATAAATTAGACAAAAAACAGATTATATTTTTAGCATTGCCACTCATCTTTTCAATCATTGTAGCTTTTTTGGTCAATATAATCATCAATAACATTACAGAAAATGGAACGACGCCTGATGCTTATTGGTTTGTAAGATCAAAGCCACTGGATATTTTAATCCTTATTGCACTTTCATGTTCTTCATTCATCTTATTACAAAAAAGGCATACCAGAAAAAATATCACTATTTCGTCCATGATCATCTTTGGTTTGTTTGCAACTTATTATAGTGCAAATGAATATATCAGACTTAGTCCCTATGTAGGTCAAAATAATATGACATGGGCGGATGTTTTTCCTTTCTTTGATAGGATGGTTTTAGGGGGTGTTATTGTTGGCATTGTTATCCTTGGTTACACGATAAAACTATCATTACCTAAAGCTTCACCTTTGAAAATTTCAAAAAATACGATCTTTGGTGGTGTTCAATGGATGAGTATGAAAAAGATTGAAGAGATTTTTCCTCGTGATGGTGAAGTCGTCATAGGAGAGCGCTATAGAGTCGACAAAGATATTGTTAAAGATGTCCCTTTTAATCCTAAAGACAAAACAACATGGGGAAAAGGTGGTAGACAGCCATTGTTGACATACAAACTTAATTTTGATTCAACCCATATGTTATTTTTTGCTGGTTCTGGTAGTTATAAAACAACCAGTAATGTTATTCCAACTTGTCTCAAATATTCCGGTCCACTGGTCGTTTTTGACCCTTCAACTGAAATCGCTCCAATGGTAAAAAAAACAAGGCAGCTGTCAAACAGAAAAGTATACGTTCTTGATCCTCATGGTTCTTCAACAGAAACTTTTAATCCTTTAGATTGGCTGTTAGATGAAAATCTACCCCTTTATGAAAGAGAAGCGGGTGTGGTTGAAGTTGCTAGACTCCTTCTTTCTGAAAACGACAAATCAACTTCGACAGACCAATTCTTTGTATCACACGCACATAATTTGTTAACAGGAATACTTGCGCATGTGGTCTTTTCTGATGAATACACATTACAGGAAAAAAACTTAAAAACGCTTCATACGATCATGTCAATGCCAGAACCGTTCGTGATTGGAAAATTGCAATCTATACGATCAAATTCTTCATCCCAATTTATTCGTGAAACCCTTGGCGTTTTTACAAATATGGCGGCGCAAACTTTCTCAGATGTCTATTCTACTGCTGCAAAAGATATACAATGGCTTTCCCTCTCTAATTATGCAGATCTTATCAGTGGTTATGACTTTAAAACTACCGATATAACAAAGGGAAATATTGATATTTTTCTAAATATCCCCTCAAAAATTTTAAAATCTTATCCAGGTGTTGGGCGTGTCCTTGTTGGCTCTTTTCTCAGAGCTATGGAGGCTGCTAATGGTAATTATGCAAAAAGAGCGCTCTTTATTTTAGATAATGCTGATCTTTTAGGATATATGAACATTTTAGAAGAAGCACGTGATCATGGACGCAAATATGGTATATCTCTCATGCTTTTTTACAAGTCTGTAGATCAAATAGAACACTATTTCGGTTCGTCAGGCGTTATGACATGGTTTGAAAATTGTGCTTTTGTAAGCTATGCCGCAATAAAAGATATTAAAACTGCTGAAAATATATCTAAGGCATGTGGTCAAATGACCATTGAAGTGAAAGATTCAAGCAAACCTCTAGGAGGATTCCATACAAGAGGGACAGAAAATATAAACACCCAGCATAGACCTTTAATATATCCACATGAAATAACACAAGAAATGCGAAAAGACGAACAGATTATTCTTATGCAAGGGCAACCACCTGTTCGTTGTGGACGCTCTATCTATTTTAGACGTAAGGATTTAACAGCTCTTACTAATGAAAATAGCTTTTCTTCTTAATAAAGCACTTGTTTTTAGTTAAAATGAATAAAATATTGTTGTATTTTTGGATGATATAATTAGAGATAAATTATTTTTATAGTACATTTTTATAGTACAGTGGCTTGAAAATGGGAGAGTCATGAGCAGTCTTTCTTCTAAGAAGACAAAACACCAAAGAAGAAAGGTTAGATGCAAACAGAGCATTTCTTCAATTATAATGCGTGGGGGTGTTCAAGATAATACGTAGAATATTTGTTTGGATATTTAAAACAATACGTAGAATATTGGCTGTGATATTTAAAAGGTTGCTTTACGCAATCTTCCTTATTTTATTATTCATTCGTAAACCAGTTTTTGCCTTCTTAAACTTCTTTGCTGGTGGCTTGGCTTTATTCCTATTTTTTCTTTTTTTCGGATACACAGCGAGAGTTGCTCCCTATGAACACCAAACAGCAATGGTCATTGGTGGTATCATCATGATATTTCTTTGCTTGTTTGCTCATGATGCCTATGAAAGGTTTTTACTACGTCTAGCATCTCATGATTATGATCTTATACTTATTTCAATAAATAGAGCTCACTTCGTTCATACATAATTTAATCAAAAATGAGAGGTTATCTGCCTCTGATAAAAATACAAATAAAGACTGTTTTTAAATTTTATTGCTAATTTCATGAAATTACTTTATTGGTAAGAGAATGTTTTGGTCGTCTACGCAACGATCAGTAGGGTCTGAAAGCCCTAAAGTTCAGTACATAAGATTAGCCTACTCTTGTGGGTTTCCCGGGATTCCGGGAGTTTTTGCCATGTCCAGGTGCGATGAGCACTAAAAGCAAAAAAAGCTGACTGAACTCAGTACTTTCAGACTCCCGGAATACTCATGCGAGGGCGCTCGCAACCGGCAGGGGAGCTTGAAGTGAAAGCTAAAAATCCACACTTTAACGACATTTCGATAGGCAGAAAAATTCGCTTTAAAAGAACAATGATCGGAATGTCGCAAAAGCAATTAGGCAGTCAGTTAGGTGTGATTTTTCAACAAATCCCAAAATATGAAAAAGGCTCTAATCGTATAGGAGCTGGGCTTTTACAGGAAATTGCTGATATTCTCAATGTTCCCATTTCTTTTTTTTACGCTGATCTCTCAACAAAAGAAAATGCTTTGTATTACTGTGATGAAAGAATCGGAAGTAAAGAAGAGCATATCCTTTTGAAAAGTTTTAGAGAGCTTAAACCTAAAAAGCAGAAGGCAATTTTGTGTTTGATTGTCTCATGAGATAAAAAAACTGTTTTAAATTTTATTGCTGGTCTCCAGAAATTATTTTATGAACAAGCACCAGGGTTCTCGTCGTACAGTGTGGTTGAATGGTGGAACCCAAAGCCTGAAAATCCAAGATGAAACATTAGCCTGCTTTATAAGTATCGCGAGATTCCGGGAGTTTTTGCCATGTCCAAGTGCGATGAGCACTAAAAGCAAAAAAGCTGACTGAACTCAGTGTTTTTGACTCCCGGAATACGCATAAGAGGTGCTCGCAACCGGTAGGGGAGCTTGAAGTGAAAGCTAAAAATCCACACTTTAACGATATTTGGATAGGTAGAAAAATTCGCTTTAAAAGAACAATGATCGGAATGTCGCAAAAGAAATTAGGCAGTCAGTTAGGTGTGACTTTTCAACAAATCCAAAAATATGAAAAAGGCTCTAATCGTATAGGGGGCGGGGCGTTTACAAGAAATTGCCGATATTCTCAATGTTCCCATTTCTTTTTTTTACGCTGATCTCTCAACAAAAGAAAATGCTTTGTATTACTGTGATGAAAGAATCGGAAGTAAAGAAGAGCATATCCTTTTGAAAAGTTTTAGAGAGCTCAAACCTAAAAAGCAGAAAGCAATTTTAAGATTAAATTTTCGTTAGAATCAAAAAAAAATTAAAGAGGCTCTTGCTAAATAATAAATTATTATATAAAGCTTTTTCTAGAGAAGGGGGTTAACATTTCTCCTCCCCCCCCCCCGCAGAAATGTCCAAATAAAACCTCCTTCTCATCATTTTAAAAATCACGAAAAATTTTATCCTTTATCTTTTATCCTTTTAAAAAGAGTGACTTATTTGTGCTAGAAAAGTTGCTGTATTAGGCAAATTGGAGGGCGGGGTGTTTTTAGTAGGGATTTGGGAAGGGCTGGAAAAATCATCTTGCCAAATAGAGTTCTCAAAAGGAAATCTTGGAGAGCAATCATCCAAAGGGCGCACAGTGGAGAGCGATCATCAAAGGGGCGGCTTTAAAAGAAGCTACCAAAAATCCGGAACTTCAGGCTTTAAATGAGGACCAATCCGTACCGCTGAGACCTTTTCTGCTAAACCGGTGCGATCTGAAATCTCAACCGCTAAACCACAAAGGGTGGCGGGACCACACGCCGGTTCAAAACGGTCTTGCTTCGTCTTATAAAGAAAACGGTGTAAGGGTTCTTCTTTATCCATTCCAAGAGAGGAGTTATAATCTCCACACATGCCTGCATCTGTTAAATAGGCGCTCCCACCTTCTAAGATCTGCGCGTCAGCCGTGGGAATGTGCGTATGTGTGCCAACGATAACACTCACACGACCATCCAGAAAATGGCCTAAACATTGCTTCTCGCTTGTCGTTTCTGCGTGAAAGTCAAAAATAATCGTATCGGCTTGCTCCATCAACGAACAGGCAAGAAGAATATTTTCCGCTGTTTCAAATGGATCTTCTACTTTGCACGGCATAAAAACGTTGCCCAACAGATTGGCGACAAGAACACGGGCGCCATTTTTTGCCGTAAAAACACCAGCACCTTTTCCGGGAGTTTCTTTCGAAAAATTGGCAGGGCGTAAAAAACGATCACTCTCATGGGCATACTGCAATGCTTCTTTGTGAGAAAAAGCATGATTGCCCGTGGTGACAACATCAACACCGGTCATCAAAAGATCTTGATATGTCTCTTGCTTAAGACCAAAACCACCAGAGGCATTTTCACCATTTACCACAACAAAATCAAGCTGCCATTTCTCAATCAGTTGAGGAAGGTGTTCAAAAACAGCTTTACAGCCTGTGCTACCAACAATGTCACCTAAAAATAAAAAACGCATAGGCGCTTTAATCACACTTTAACATTTTAAGAAACCTTTTTCTGTAAAAATTCCTTGTACCTGTAGATCATGTTCTGCTGCGGGAATAGAGAAAACCTCCTGACATGAAAACCCTATGCCCCATAATGTCATTTGATGCCCTTGTTTTTCAAGAGCTTCAACAGCACGGTCATAGTATCCTCCTCCATAGCCAAGACGGTGACAGTGACGATCAAACGCAGAAAGCGGAACAATAATATTATTGGGGACAACAACCTCATTGTCGGCACTGGGACCAAAGGTGCCAAAACGCATGGGCTCTAAAATCGTGCTGGGCGAAAATGCACGGAAAATCATGGTGGTGGAATCAAGCACTGCTGGTAAGGCTAAACGTCCACCGCGTAACGCTACAGCATCCAGTAAAGGACGCGGGTCAATTTCCGATTTAATGGGCCAATAGCCTGCTAAAATGAGGCGTGAAAAATCGGTTCCCTTCTTTTCAAGGTATTCAATAAAGTGGCAACAAGCACGTTGCGAAAAGAGTGCGCGCTCTTCTGTTAAAAGAGCATCACGACGCGATAAACCGCTTTTGCGTTGCTGTGTGCGAAGGGATGAAGCAGATTCACAGAGGGGATTATTTGTCATTGTCTCGTCAATTGTTTTATAAGATGCTGATATTTTATCCATTGTTGGCGTTTTGTAAATCTCTGTTAGGACAAGAGCTGTGCTCATGAAAAAAAGCATGAAAAAAAGTGTGTGCTCTTTATAGGGGGTATCTTGGTGCAACAAGCCGCTTTTGCGTTGCTTGCGTGCGAAGGGGTGAAGCAGATTCACAGAGGGGATTTTGTGTCATTGTCTCGTCAATTGTTTTAATAAGATGCTGGCATTTTATCCATTGTTGGCGTTTTGTAAATCTCTGTTAGGACAAGAGCTGTGCTCATGAAAAAAAGCATGAAAAAAAGTGTGTGCTCTTTATAGGGGGTATCTTGGTGCAACAAGCCGCTCTTGCGTTGCTTGCGTGCGAAGGGATGAAGCAGATTCACAGAGGGGATTATTTTGTCAGTGCTGTCTGTTTTATAAAATAAAGCCCCTCGTCATTTTTATTTCTTGAAAAGAGAGTATCATCATTGGTCTTATGTAAAAGGACGCTCTCAATTTTAGCTGGAAAAATTTTTATGCAAAAAAGTTATACAAATAAAGGGTGATCCACAACAGCCGATGGAAAAAGCTGATCCCGGGAACCTATACAAATAGGTGGGCGCCATATGAAAAAGCCCACGGGCTTGATCAGGGACAGCTCCCTTGGAGATCATTAAGGTCTCAGGAATACGTTATTTCCTGTCGAGAAGCGCAGAACACCCTCCTTAATATAAAACAATTTCAGAGTTTCTGCTAGAGATAAAATAACCTCGCTCTCTTCTTTTTCATAAAGTATTTCAGGAGAGATTGATGATATTGTTGGTGGTTGCTCGAAATGGCTGTATGATGGATGGCTTATTCAAAGTAAAAAAGCAAAAATATGAGTGGGGGTGGGTGTTTGAGTGACGTAGAACGGTTTATTGGCAATGGCTTGATTGGCTCTTTTGGGACAATGCTTGATTTTTATGTTTCGCGGGAATACTTGGAGGAGCTTTGAAGGGAATATTTCTTATTCAAGGATGTTGGTTGAACTGGTGTTGCACCTTTGAAGTTTTTGCCTTGTGAAGCCATATTTTAGGGCTGTTTTATCAACTTTGAGGGGGGGGGAGGAGAGCCGATACGGTATGTGCTGCTATGGTTGAAGCTTAAAAATAAAAAACAGATGATGATAGTTTATCAGAGGCGCTAAGCGATGTTGTAAGCTTTTTTAAAAAAGTATTTTTTGAGGATCGTGTTTACAAATTTTTTTTATCCATGATGGAAGGTGTGAAAAGAAGAAACGGCTGAAGAGGACTCAAGCGTGAAGCGTTTGCTTGCTATGAGAAGAAATTCTGAAGGGGGTATATTGGAAATGTTTGGACGCTGCCTGCAATACAAAAAAGGTCCAAATTCAAAAAAGGCACTGTCAATTGTGTGTGGGGGGGTGTGGTTATAAGCAGGGGGCTTTTAGTTTATTGAGTGGAATGTGAAGCCGGCTTGCGTTTTATCTAGGTTTGAAAGGATGCCGTAAAGTGTCTTGTTCTTGAATGGTTTTAAAGAGCTTGGGGTGATTGTTCGTCTAACAGAGCTTGCACGCGCTTTTGAATCCTGCGCATTTGTGGAGTGTAATCCAATGCTGTTTCATCAATCTTAAGAGCCAAGTTTTGGACGCTCTGTTGCTTCCATGGTAATGGCTAAGTTTCAAAAAAAGGCACTGTCAATTGTGTGTGGGGGGTGTGGTTATAAGCAGGGGCAGTTTATTGAGTGGAATGTGAAGCCGGCTTGCGTTTTATCTAGGTTTGAAAGCATGCCGTAAAGTGTCTCGTTCTTGAATGGTTTTAAAGAGCTTGGGGTGATTGTTCGTCTAACAGAGCTTGCACGCGCTTTTGAATTCTGCGCATTTGTGGATAGTAATCCAATGCTGTTTCATAAGCTTTAAGAGCAAGTTTTGGACGCTCCGTTGCTTCCATGACAACGCCAAGTTCAAAAAAAGCACTATAATTGCGCGGCTCAAGTTCAAGAGCATGGTTGAGATCAAGCAGGGCAAGCTTGAAATCGTTCAGTTGAATGTGAATCCAAGCACGCCTTACCCAAGCTTCAGAATGAGTAGGTAAAAGTGCAAGAGCATTGTCAATATAATCAAGCGCAAGTCCATAATCATCGCTGTTGAGTGCATTTTCAGCCCATGACATTAAAAGATCAATCGTCTCACTCCCCGATTGGGACCATAAATGTTGAAGTTGTTGACTGATCTTTTTCGCTTTAGCAACATCAGCACAATATTTCAATTCTTTGAGTAAACGTGAAATTTCTGCTTCTTTGCGTTGCTTAACTCTGTCAACATGGGAAAGCTGCTCTTTGTCAAGATCTTCAAGAATAACCGCCGAGGAATCAGAATCGGAGGGCGTTGAGGAAGGGGGAGGAGAATTGGGAATAAGATCATCTAACGGTAAAAGCGATTGTGGAGAAGGCCGCTCTTCAGGAAGAGAAGGAGGATTTTGCCCATAGCTCGAGGGAACAAAACAAAAAACGCCAACAAAAAAAAGAAAAAACGCGCGCTGAAAAATACAGAAAAAACGCAGCTGAAAAAATCGAAAGGCTTTTAAAAAAATAGAAGAATCCATAAAAACAAGCCCCCAAAAGATAAATCACCAAATATTATCAAATACTAGACTTGTAATCAACGGACTTATAACCAAAAAAACGCAAGAAAAAATTTTTAAGCCTACAATCAAAGTAGGCATAAAAACATTGACCTTAAAGAAATTAGCCCTAAAAGAATTAGCCCTGACGTGCTCTAAAACGTGGGTTCGTTTTATTCAGAATATAAACACGACCCTTACGACGCACCAAACGATTGTTACGGTGGCGCTCTTTTAGTGCTTTAAGCGAATTTTTAATTTTCATCATATTCACCGTTTAAATAGTTTACGTAACACAACACTATAATACTATAATACAACACTAAAATATAATACCACAACCCCAATAGACTGCTTACTCTATGAGCATTGCATTGCGATATCGTACTTGCATTATAACATCACACGATACACTTTTTCACTGTGATCACAAAAAGAAAAGCGCACTCTTAAGGTACGCATTAACACACTTCATTAGCACAACGATAAGTGAAAATTGCAAAAAAAGTAGGAGAGATTTAACAAGAAGTCTTATTCTTGTCAAGGGTATATCCCTTACAAATTCCTTAGGGTGTGTTAATGGTTGCCTTGAAGGTAAAAATTTTCTCGTAAAAAAAGGACACAAAAAAGCACAAAGAGTGGAAAAAAGTAAAAGCCTTTTCAGCTTTAAACAAATAAGCTCTGTTAGGGAGTGTTGAAAGATCAGGAGCGCTGTTGAGTCGTTGGATTGTTGAAGTGGTGTGGTTTTTTTGTCGTTAAGGGCAAGGGGGGCTTTTTAAAACGCAAGGGGCTTGTTTGTTGCGGCTCGTGAAGCCCTGTCAGGTGCGTGCCGCCGGCTGAAATGCTTAACGTGGGGGGAAGAGGGGGAGGCGTTGGATTGTTGATTGGTGTGGTTTTTTGTCGTTAAGGGCAAGGGGGGGCTTCTTAAAACGCAAGAGGCTTGTTTGTGGGGGCTCGTGAAGCCCTGTCAGGTACGTGCGCCGGCTGAAATGCTTGAAGTGGGGGGAAGAGGGGGCGCCGTTGGAATTGTTTCTTGTATTTGTGTACGCCGTGCCTATAGTTTCAAACGTCCCCTTATGAAAAATCTCATACCCTCAATATGGGCCTTCAATAACTGGGAATCACATTAAATACGTCTAGAAATATGAAAATAAGAATTATGGTATTTTAATACCACGTTTTTCACGATTTTTTTTATTTATTAATTTCTTTATTCCATTTTTGAATTGCTAAGTTTAGTCCTGTAAGCGCTTTACGGTACAGTTTTCGATATTTAATGGTAGAATAAACAAGCCAAACGGATAATGTTATTATTGCACAACCGCCAATGATCCCTAGAATGCGCCCTAATATTATAGCTTCAGTCATTTTCTCTCCTTATTGTATTTTGATTAGCAACCGCTTCGTCTAGTTGTTTCATTACTTTTTTCAGTTTCTTCTTTACTATGATCCGTAGCACCAAAAAGATTGGTATCGAACCGTACAGAATTAATGCGCATATCAGCCCGATTGCAGTTGCTACATTCATCTGAGGTTTATCCGCACTGCCTAATATTGAGAGGAAAATGTATAAACAGACGCTTATAAAAATTATGAATATAAACTCTCTCAGTGAAACAACACCAGCCTTTAATGTTTCCTTAACTTCTTTTTGGATATCGAGGACTAAGTCCCATTGAGAAGATGTATCATTTTGTTCTTTTGGTGATGCATTTGATAGGTTTGGTTTTGTCATGTTGATATTCGTTTGTTTCTTGAGGGTTTTGTTTTTTGATAAAGCGAATAACTCAGTTTCTCAGACTATTTTTATGAAATGAAAAAAGATTTCTGTACTTGTTAAAATGATAATACGAATGACTTGCTACGTCTGTAGCGCATCTTCCCTTTATTATTATGAGGCATGTACAATTTTTCGTGCCGCTGTATAAAAGATTCGTTTTGTGAGTACAATTATATTTTATCACTAAACTACAGGCGAAGAGGCATTTAATATTGAAGTGTTTAGCCGGTTGAATTTACTTAAGAAAAGCTTGATTGTTGACAGATCGGCACAGGAATCTTCGTCCTTGAGCGCGGTTAGGCGCTCAAATTTGAATAACGTAATTTTATAGGGGAAAGAACGAAGGCGATAGACATAACGAAGGTGACAAATATTACAGATATTAAAGTGAGTGATATTTTAAACGGTTGTTGTTTTAGAGTGTAAGCTAAATTTACGGTTTTCTTTCGGTGTGTAGTTGTATGTTTATCTGCTATTTTAAGCTTTATTGCGAAATGAAATAAGGAGAGACGCTTCAAGCTCTAGAAAATACGACACAGGTAATATCGCCTTATGAGGGGAGAGAGGATATTGCTATGATGGATAAGCTTAGTACTGTAATTATATCTTTGACATGAAACTCAAGGGGTGGTGCGGAGCGGCGCTTGGCACTTTTGTGAAAGAATGAACACAAGAAGGGAGACTAGAGGCAATGAGAACGCATTGTTAGAATGCTCTCTATAGGCTGCAAGAGGTAAGTTTATCCTCTAAAGGTTGGAATTAAAAGGCCTAAAGATTGGCATTAAAAGAAAAATGAAGGGGCAGCGTATGTTATGGGGGAATATTTATGCGGTGGAAGGTGGAGGGGTGATGAACTTGGGGGCTGGCGAATTGCTTTTAGTCGTGGGGGGACTTTTTTGAGAAAAGGAGGAGGAGCTGTTGGATTGTTGATTGGTGTGGTTTTGTATCTTTGAGGGTGGGGGCATGGAAGAGAAGGAGCTTGTAGGAGGGCTTCACGCCCTTTCAGGGCGAATTAAAAGGTTAGGGGCGCTGTTGAAGCCGCTGGATATCGGTGTGGGGTGAAGCTTTGTTTTTTCAGTTCATTGGGGGATAGTGTGAAAAAGCATTTGTATGTATGTGGGCTTAAGATTTGTTGGCTGGTCCCAATAATTGGATGACGTGCCCCATTTTGCGGTGGGGGTGAACAGTGCTTTTGCCATATAAATGGATCGAGGTGTGCTCTTGCTTTAGAAAATATTTTAACGTGCTAAAATTGTTACCAAGAAGATTGGTCATTTGGCAATCGCTATGGCGATAGGGACTGCCTAAGGGAAGTCCGCAAATAGCACGGATATGCTGTTCAAATTGTGAAGTTATGCATGCCTTTTGTGTCCAATGACCAGAATTATGGACACGCGGCGCTAATTCATTCACTAAAAGATGACCATCCGTTAAGACAAAAAACTCAATACAAAGAACACCAACATAATCGAGGGCATCCATGACTGTTAAGCTGATTTCTTGAGCTGCTTTTTGCACGTCAAGTGGAATATGGGATGGAACAAAGGATTTATGAAGAATTCCGTGTTTGTGTTGGTTTTCAGGGCAATCATAAAAAATATGTTCCCCTTGTTTTGTGCGGGCAGAAAGAACCGAAATTTCCGATAAAAAAGGAACTATTTCTTCCAAAATACAAGGCTGTTCCTGAAAAGTCCTTAAGGCTTCGTCAAGGGTTTGTTCATTGGGGTGATCAAGCTTGATCTGGTTTTTTCCGTCATAACCAAAACGACGCGTCTTTAAAAGACCACGTCCGCCTAAAGTATCAAGAGCGGAAAGAAGAGAAGAAGAATTGTCAATAGCGTGCCATGACGCGGTGCCAATCCCTTGATCACGCAAAAATTGCTTCTCAAAAAGTCGATCTTGTGTGATCTCTAATGCTTTGGAAGAAGGATAAACAGGCTTACTCTTTTCTACATATTGAACCGTTTGAAGAGAAAGATTTTCAAATTCATAGCTGACAACATCACATTGAGAAATAAAATGATCTAAAGCTGATGTATCGTCATAGGAGGAAACAATATGGTTGTTTGCTGTTTGAGCGGCTGGGCAATCGGCCTCAGGGCAAAAAATAACGGTTCGAAATCCTAATTCTGCGGCCGCTATGGCGAGCATCCGTGCTAATTGTCCGCCCCCGATTAAACCAATGACGCTGCCTGGAGGTAACATGGTGGAGGGAGTGGTGTTGGCTGAGGGAGTAGCGTTGGAGGAGAGGGTGGCGTTGGCTGAAGGGGTGGCGTTGGCTGAAGGGGTGGCGTTGGAGGAGAGGGTAGTGTTGGCTGAGGGGGCGGCGTTGGCTGAAGGAGCGGTGTTGGCTGAAGGGGCAGTGTTGGCTGAGGGAGTAGTGTTGGCTGAGGGGGCGTTGAAAAACGGTGCCATTTTAAACCTCCGTTACAGGCGTTTGGGCAACATTGGCTGTTTGTTGTTGACGCCAATCTTCTAATCGTTGGGCGAGATCATGGTCATAAACGGCCATAACGGCTGCGGCTAAAAGTGCTGCATTAATTGCGCCTGCTTTGCCAATTGCTAATGTGCCAACGGGTATCCCTGCTGGCATTTGCACGATTGAAAGCAAAGAATCTTGACCAGAAAGAGAATGAGAATGCACTGGAACGCCAAAAACAGGAAGAGGAGTAAGGGCTGCTAACATACCTGGAAGATGCGCTGCACCCCCCGCTCCGGCAATTAAAACTTTAAACCCTGCTTCTTTTGCTTCTTTTGCAAATTGATAAAGGCGTTCAGGAGTTCGGTGTGCTGAGACAATATGCGAACTATGAGAAATACCAAGACTCGTCAAAATATCTGCACTATGGCACATCGTTTGCCAATCCGATTGGCTCCCCATTAAAATCGCGACATCACATGATTTTTTCATCATTCACTATCCTTTTCAAAGGTTCAATGCGATTCTTTATCATTATTTTTTTAAAGTTTTATATTCTCTTTGCAAAGCCAATTGATGACAGAGAAACAGTTATTTTTCAAATAAGGTGGAAAGCTAAAAATTTAAAGGGGGAGACCAAGAGATGAAAAACTAAAGTATTGAAGGCATGAAGCACTTCTTTTTTTGGGGGGAGATGAATTTTGAGGAGAGGTGTTAAGGGGTGGTGTTGGATCCATGAGGCTGTTAAGCTTGCGGCATTGTAAAAGGGAAAAATATATTGGGAAAAATACATTGATTATAAGTTTTTTAAAAAAATGTCTTACTTTTTATTTGCTAAAATAAACAAGATCACCATATGATATAAAATCTGTTGCAATTTGAAACATTGCTTATGAGAAAAAGAGATTTTTATGGCGAAAATGCGTTGCAAAGTGAGGATATTCTTTTGAGAAATAAGGATATTCTTTTGAGAAATAAAGAGATGTATATCTCTCGATTTCAAAGCCTATTTATTTTGTTGTTCAAGTGATTCTTTTGTGAGTGGGGGGATATAATCTTTATAATTGTCAATATATATTTAACAATGGCTGATATTAAGGGGAAGCGAATAATCAACGCTTTTGTGCTTTTAACGCTTTTGTTGCGATCTGTTTCTTAGCGATTATATCGTTTTTTCCCTTAAATATAATGGCAATATCAATCGCGAATGACGAATTGTGAATAATAAATCTATGGTCTCTTTTTTGCCCAATTTTGTAATATGGTGAACGCTGAAATAAATAAGAGTTAAACAACGGATGTAAAGGAGATTTAAAAGCTATGTTTCTTCCATTTTTAATCGCTTTAGGTACTGCTGTAACGACTATGTGTGGTAAAAAAAATATAAGTTATGCTTTGTGGGCAATTTTATTCGTTGTCATTCTTCTCACTTTCAATCATCACGCAACTTCTACTTTAAATTTATCTTTTTGAGAGAATAGCCATGGAACATGTTGAACAAAAAAACCCTCACTTCGTCATCTTTATGAATACGCTAGGACTCTTTGGGTTATCCATTGTCTTGGTGGTGGCTTTTTATTATCAATTGGTAAAGTTTGAGTTACCTTGTCCCCTTTGTTTGCTGCAGCGCGTTGGATTGATACTGGCAGGTTGTGGGTTCTTGCTCAATATTCACCATAAGGTGAAAAATACCCATTATGGTATGGTTATTCTCGGTTGTATGGTAACCAGTGCTGTGGCAGCACGACAAGTGTTTTTGCATATCACACCCGATGATTTAGGATACGGTTCAACGTTCTTTGGATTGCATTTTTATACTTGGGCTTTCATTATTTCTGTCCTTTGTATCTTTGCTGTCTCATTTGTCATGATTTTAGGCGAATTGGCACACAAGTTCAAAGAATTTTCTCCTTTTCCAGTCTTGAGTAAAGCAGCAAGTTTCTTATTTGTATTTTTGATTGCGGCAAATTTGATTTCTACCATACTGGAATGTGGTGGTGGGCAATGTGCCGATGATCCTGTAAGGTATGAGTTGTTATCAAGTTGGTTCCCTTCATAGTTTCGAATTTGTTTAATAATCCCTCATCGTAATTTTTATTGTTAAAGAGGCGGAATATTTAAAAATCCGCTTCTTTTTTATTTATTGGGAAGACATTTTAGCAAGATTGTTCGATAATCTGATCTTTTATACTAACGCTGGCTTTTATGAGCGCTGGCGATTGATATTTTTTTAGCGAAGATTTGTACTGTGCACCTTTTATGCTGTCTTTTGAGAGAGATGAAGGGATTGATTGGCTTGGAGGCGTTTGTAGAGAAGCCCCGGACTGCTGAGCCACGTGGGTTAAGAAGCCTCGTTTTTTTAGAGCATTAACGATAAAAAATTTTTGTTCTTGATTTTTCGTAACATTGTGTTAAATAAGTTTTTGTATTCATTTTGGTGCTTCTAAAGTGTTTTTATTGCTTCTAGAGGGATTAATTTAAAATTTTGAAAGTTATGTGAATAATTTTCTGCAGAGGTTTGTTTATTAGAGGCAAACCTTTTTTTTTATCTAACTTTTAGATGTTTTCTTTCAGTGTGAAGCCTTTTTTGAGAAAAAGGTAAGCGTCTTGATGATGCCTCTTTTTTTATTAATATATTGATTTATAATGATAAATAACCATTTTTAACGTGAAGCACTTCGCTGAATATAATAAAAATTTCTCATCACCAGTTCTCTTATATTAAATCAATTAAAATTACTTGCTTGTACATCATAAGCGGGGGGCATGTGGGGCAAAACTGTACAAGAAAGGCATGCCTTTAATGAAGAGTCTCTTGAACCGAAGGCTGTCTGCAACATTGGGAGCTGGCAGAGTTTTTGTGATGATGCCAGCCTCGTTTTTCCATAAGCGTAAACTTGTTTCTCCATAAGCGTAAAGATAAGGGGGCTGAATGGATTTTATACACTTCATGGGGGCTTACCATTTCTTTACGGGCGGCGTTTTGCAAAATGGGTGTGACGAGCGTTGAGAGATCTTTCTTTAAAATAAGCGTGTGAATATGCAACGCAAGTCTATTCCTTTTGGTGCGTTTTGTATTACGAAAAAATATTGACTTATAAGGATAAGTTATCGTTGCGAATGTTGAATGAGAAAAACGAAAAGCTTCTCTCATCTCAAACTTTCTTATAGTCAATTAATTAAATGTACTCTTCTACGTTACAAAAAAGCACTGGATGTAAATAAAAATTCTTTTAAAAGTCGTAAAATGCTTCTTACAACCCCTTTTGATGGCTAGAATTTGTCAAAAAATTTTATGCTGGTTAATACAAATAATAGGGCAGTTTATATCTATGATTTAAGTGAAAATAGGGGGGATTTAGATGAAAAGGGAGGCGAGATTTTAATGACAGTTGTTGAATACGTTATTGTGTAATGCATTTTTTACAGATTTTCTGCTTTCTGTAAATGCGTAAAAGCGTAAAAACGGAAATATGTAAAAAAGGAAGCTGGGACTTTATGCGTGGTGTATGATTTTATCATGGTATGGAATGTGGAGAGAAGATTGGGGGTGGGGTGAAGAGTCTTATGAAGGGAGGGGATTTGGGATGAAGAGGCGGGGGTGTTGACGAGAGAGGAGAAGAGAGTGTGGGGATGAAGAGGTGGGGGTGTTGACGGGAGAGGAGAGAGGGTGTTGGGGGGTGAAGAGGTGGGGGTGTTGAGGAGAGAGGGTGTGGGGATGAAGAGTCTTATGAAGGGAAGGGGAGTTGGGATGAAGAGGCGGGTGTGTTGAGGAGAGAGGAGAGAGGGTGTGGGGGTGGGGAAAGTTGCTTTTGAAGTGAGATTGACCGGTGCTTTGTGTGATCTTACTTTAGGATAGCGAAGGGGCAAGAATATTTTAAAATAGGACGTATCTGTCGCGTTTGATGCAACATCATTCTTTGTGGTGTCATGATCTGAAATCAGCAGGGGAATTTGCTAGAGTAAGAAGCTGTATTGTTGACAAACCTATGTTTACAAAGTGGTGCGAGGGGAATTTGAAAGTTTCATTTGGCTGCTTTCTGTAAATGTGGAGAAGCATCAAAACGTTGATCCGTAAAATGTAAAATGATGCGGAGGATTTATGCTTTGTGTGCGCTTTTGCTTAATCAGAAATCAACCATAAGATTGCTTTTTGTTTTTTCGGCTGGAGCTCTCTAAAATTTTTCAAAAGTGAATGTTCTTTTTCGCTGTATGTTTCTTGATCATGGTGTGAGGCAATTTTTTCTACTGAGACATCTTCTTTTGTCACAATGTCTGTATAAAAAAAGCTCATGGGAACTTGTAGTTTTTGGGCGATTTTGAGTAAACATCCTGCGCTTACACGATTGAAGCCTTTTTCATATTTTTGGATTTGTTGGAAACTGACGCCTAAATAGTTTCCTAATGCTTTTTGAGAAAGCCTCATGGCAATTCTTCTTTGACGAATTCTTTTGCCTATCAAAATGTCGATAAAATTTGGATTTTTGGTTTGCACTTCAAGCCCCCCTCCGGTTGCGAGCGCCCTCGCATTGGTATTCCGGGAGTCTAAAAGTACTGAGCTTAATCAGCTTTTTGCTTTTAGTGCGGAAACGCACCTGGACATAGCAAAATCTCCCGGAATTCCGGGATACCCGCAATGCGGGATAAATTTATGTATTAAGCTTTCGGGCTTTTAGCTCCCTATTTGATCGTTGCGTGGACGATCAAAAACACGTGCTTATCAATAAAGTAATTTCAGGAGATTGGCAAGAAAAATCAAAATAATCTCAAAGACTATAAGATTGGGTACTTTTTAAAAAAGTGCGAAATATGGATTATAAATCGCGTTTTTTTGCTATCAAAATATCGATAAAATTTGGATTTTTAGTTTGCACTTCAAGCCCCCCTCCGGTTGCGAGCGCCCTCGCATTGGTATTCCGGGAGTCTGAAAACACTGACTTGACTCAGCTTTTTGCTTTTAGTGCGGAAACGCACCTGGACATAGCAAAATCTCCCGGAATTCCGGGATACTCGCAATGCGGGATAAATTTATGTATTAAGCTTTCGGGTTTTCAGTTCCCTATTGGTCGTTGCGTATACGACCAAACTTACACTTTAAGTGATAAAGTAATTTCAGAAGATTGGCAAATAAAAATAGTTTTTATTTATAAACTTTATTTTTTAATGAGAGGCTTTCCGCCTCTCAAACTCTCCGGAACGCTCACCAAAATCATGAGATCAGACCCGCGTTTAATGAGGGGACTAACAATCCTAGGTTCTTAAGGTCAAGGAGACCATTACATGGCGCCTAACGGCGTCCTTGACCCAAGAACTTAACGGCTTGTTTTGTCCCTCTCACGCGGCTCCGAAATCATGATTAGAAGGGGAGCTTATAGGGGTGGTGATATCCGGCATATCAATTTATCAACGTGTTTTTTTAGAGTGTGATGAATATTTTAGGCTGGATTTTTTTGTCGCGTTTGATGAAATAAGCTCGTTTGAGGGTGGGTGATCTGAAGTGCTTGGGGGAGATTGGCTAGGCAAGAAGCTGGGTTAATACTATTGTTTATAGAGTGGCAAGGGGTGGAAGTTTCATTTGGCTTTATTCTGTGAATCTGTAAAAGCGTGAAAACGGAAATGTGCAAAAAAGGAAAGGCTTTATGTTGTTAGGGGCGTTGTGGTTAATGATACGCAATGTATGGGAATCGTGTTTTCGAAGGTAGGGAGAGCAACATAAATGAAAGGAGTGGCTTAGAGGAAATGTGTGGAGAGAGAGAAAATGGGGCAAGGGTGTACGGGAATACATAGAGTGTGTAGGGGGGCGGTGAAGCATGTTGTGAATGGTGTGTGAAGAATGGACAAGGTTTTGAAAAAAGGAGGGGGCTTTTGGTGTGGGGAGTGGTGTTTATCTGAAGGGCGCATGTTTAAGGTGTGGAAGGCGGAAGGTGAGGAAAAGTTGGAGGGAGGAGGATTGTTTGTAAGTTGTGGAGGGATTATTCAGAGGTATTGGGAAAATGCTTTAGGGGAAAAATTAGCGTAATTTCTTGTCATACTGAAACCAAAATCATCATAAAAATTGAAGGAAATTAGCGGGTAAAATTGGTGGAGAGAAAGTTTTGATTCTTAAGGTGTGAGGTGATGTTTTTTGAGAACATGAGAGAGTAAACTTGAAAAACCTTTCCCTTTTTGTGGAATTTTTATTCACAAACTTAAGAAAATAGGGTATGAACGCTGGAAATAACGCGCAGCTTAACAAAATATGTGCACTGTAAAGGAAATGTTTGTTTATGTCAAAAGAAGAAGTTTTAGAATTTTCTGGTATCGTTACTGAACTCTTACCTAACGCGATGTTTCGTGTGAAACTGGAAAATGATCATGAAATTATTGCCCATACCGCTGGTAGAATGCGGAAAAATCGTATACGGGTGTTGGCCGGTGATAAAATCATGGTGGAAATGACACCTTATGATTTGACAAAAGGGCGTATTACATATCGCTATAAGTAGCCTCGTGGGTGGCTTGTGCTTTTTTCTAAAAGCTATCATATTATTTCTATTATTTTTTAACAGTTTTTTAGTTTGCTTTTCATGAGTGAGAAAAGGGAAGTATTTGAAGGTCCTTGAAAAACTGTAAAATCAATGCAAAAAAAGGATAAGGAGATTAATGGTGAAAAGGGGCGCTTAAAAGGGAGTGCTTAAAAAGGGGGTGCGTAAAAGGGGGGTGAGAGGGAAGTCAATTGTGAAGGGGTGGAAATGAGAAATATAAGAGAGTGGGGGGAAAAACGTTTGGCAGATACTCTTACAGAAGAAATTCATTTGGTGCTTGCCTCCGCTTCGCCAAGGCGTTTAGCGCTCTTGGCACAAATAGGGATTGATCCGCAGCAGGTTTATGCAAGTGATATTGATGAAACACCAAAATTAAAAGAACATCCTGCAAAGCTTGCCAAACGTTTGGCAAAAGAAAAAGCGCTGAAAGCCCAAGAGATTTTGCGCTGGTACAGTCAGAATGGTCAAGACGAGTTGCAGAATGGTCAAGAAAAATTACCTGGACAGAAAATGATTATCTTAGCGGCTGATACGGTGGTGGCTGTGGGGCGGACCATTCTCCCCAAACCAGAAAGCGAGGATGAGGCTTATGAATGTTTACGATACCTTTCTGGGCGTTCGCATAAGGTCTATGGCGCCATTTGTGCGCTCAATGAACATGGAAAAATAACCGTAAAATTGGTTGAAAGTCGTGTCCGTTTTAGACGCTTAACCTCTGCCATGATGAAGGCTTACCTTGCTTCAGGAGAATGGCAAGGGAAAGCGGGTGGCTACGCTATCCAAGGAAAAGCCGGTGCTTTTGTTGTCTATATCAGGGGATCTTATTCTAATGTTGTGGGATTGCCTTTGGCTGAAACAGCCGATCTCTTGATCGCTTATCACTATCCACTTTTTACTCACTGGGCTGAAGAAACGCATTAGAAAAACTGTAAGGCAAGTTCAATGCAAGGTGAAAAGCAACAAAAAGAGAAAAAAAATGAAAAAAAAGGAACAGAAGAAAAGTTAATGAACGAGCAGAAGACAAAGGTGCGCCAAGAACAAAAAGAGCTAAATTTGCAAAAAGAGACCCGTCCTCCGCATCCTTGTCCTATTTGTGGTCAAATGTCACAAAAATCTTCATATCCTTTTTGTTCCACACGGTGCCGAGCCATTGATCTTAATCGTTGGCTTTCAGGCTCTTATATTTTACCGCCTCCTCCACAGAAAAGTGATGAAGAAGAATAAAGGGGTCTTCCTCTTGAGAAGAGGACGCTCAGAGCGTTTTTTTGTGTGGGAGCTAAAGGAAGGCGCGCGGGATTATCCTATATCAATGGATTCAAGAGCTGGATTAACGGCTTGGTTATTGTCGTCATTCGCAAAGACGCAGATTAAGTTCAATCAATGGTGGAAGTGTTAATACATATCTAAGACTTATCCCCAGTGGTTTCCATGGATAATTATAAATTGCCTTGTTACAGGAAGGTCGATAGTGCTTTGTTGCGTGAAAGTTGTTGATGCTTTTAGGGTGTGAGAAAAAATTGATCATCTAATCAGTATTGCTAAGGAAAAAGAGGGGGAGTGTGTTTTGGTGCAAAGAGGTGGGGCAATAAAAAATCGCTTGTTGGTGCTTTGTTGCGTGAAAGTTGTTGGTGCCTTTAGGGTGTGAGAAAAAATTGGTCATCTAATCAGTATTGCTAACGAAAAAAGAGGGGTGCGTGTTTTGGTGCAAAGAGGTGGGGCAATAAAAAATCGCTTGTTGGTGCTTTGTTGCAGGAAGGTCGTTGATGCTTTTAGGGTGTAAGAAAAAATTGATCATCTAATCAGTATTGCTAACGAAAAAGAGGGGGAGTGTGTTTTGGTGCAAAGAGGTGGGGCAATAAAAAATCGCTTGTTGGTGCTTTTAGGGTGTAAGAAAAAATTGATCATCTAATCAGTATTGCTAACGAAAAAAGAGGGGTGCGTGTTTTGGTGCAAAGAGGTGGGGCAATAAAAAATCGCTTGTTGGTGCTTTTGCTGGGTAATGGTATGGTGTCATTTGGGGGCTGGATTGATTATATCGTGATTTTGACCGTATCTGTGTTCACTTGGAAAGCTAATCAATATGATGTCGCTTTTATTGGAGCGGCAACATTATTCCCTGGTATCGTTCTGTCGAAGCCAATTGGAATGTTGGTAAGTCACCGTTCTATGATCCATTGGTTGCGGGCGTCACTGCTGTTACGGGCGCTATGTACTGTCGGTTTATTGCTGGCGACGAGTCTGCAAGGATTTATTATACTGGCAGTTATTCGAGCGACATTCAACAGTCTAGCCATGCCTGCAATTTCCGTTCTTAGTGCAAATTCTGTGCCTGAACACGGACGGACTCGTTACTATTCTGTGCTTAACATGATCAATAGCGCAGCAAAGATGATAGGACCTGCTTTGGGGAGTGCTCTGTCTGTACTTTTATCAGATACATATACTTTATTATTTTCTGGATTTTTGACATTGCTAGGCTTTATCGTGTTTTGTTGTCTTGGTGCACAACCTGTCTCGTCGCTAAGAATAAAAAAAGCGAATACCACGCAAGCACAGCAGAGGCTTTATGGGACAGCTTGGTATGCCTATGTGGCGGTGGTGTTTGTGTATTTTGCCATGGTCTTTATGGTGAATAATCAGTTGCCCGTTATTCTCAGCACAATGAAAATGAATAAACAGACTCTTGGAATACTGGTATCTGCTTCAGCGATTGGTAATTTTCTCTATGGGTTTTGGCGTGTGAAACAATCAAAGCATAAACCCCTTACAGGCAAAATATCGGAGTTGTTAATGCCGGCAATGTCAACAATGATTGGTTTTGTCATGATCTCAGTGTGCTTTTTTTACTTTGATTTACTCCGTATTGAGACTTTGTTGCTCTGTTTTTTCCTTATTGGAATGGTTAGCGCTTACTTTTCCATATCTTCTAATGTTTATCTGGTAAGCAATTTCAATGAACAGATTGGATTGGCTTCCGGATGGGTGCAGTCTATACAAAATTTAGCTATGTTGGTGGCGCCGTTTGTTGGAGCGTTTGTTTTAGGTCACACTTCGGCTGGAAAATTGTTCCTTCTTTCTGGATTGAGTGGATTATTCTGTTTATTGGCTATCAGGATATTGGTGAACCGTTCTTTGTCTATTGTTCGATCTCAATGATTGGCTCATCAACGAAACAAATGTTTTAAATCATTTTTCTGAGGTTTAGAGGACGTGGAGATAATCTAACATAGAGCAGCTTTTTCAACGTTATAGATTCAATTTTTGATTTTTACTTAACCGCTCATATTTTTGTTTTTTTTTCGGGGCTTTGTTTTCTTGACACTGTTCTACCGTCTCGTAAACTCAATAGGGGGCATGGTTTTGAGCGATAATGTCATTTTTGTTTAACTCCGCTTTGCTACGAATAGTCAAACTTAAAAACTCAGCTGCTAATCCTCAATCAGCTTGGCTTGACGCAATAATGGAAACAGAAAACAAGCTATAGTGTGAATTATCTTATATGCCATAAAACATCACTCTTGGGGGTATGGTGATATCAGGTATGGGAAACTTTAGGCGGGGGTATGTTAATTGTTGCTCTTTTTCCTAATCAGAAATCAACCACAAGATTGCTTTTTGTTTTTTTGGCTGGAGGTCTCTAAAGTTTTTCAAAAGAGTGTGTTCTTTTTCGCTATAGGTTTCTTGATCACGGAGTGGGGTATTTTCTTTTGTTGAGATATCTTCTTTTGTAGCAATGTCTGCATAAAAAAAGCTTATAGGAACTTCCAGTTTTTGGGCGATTTTGAGTAAACATCCTGCGCTTACACGATTGAAGCCTTTTTCGTATTTTTGGATTTGTTGAAAACTGACACCTAAATGGCTTCCTAATTCTTTTTGGGAAAGGCTCATTGAAATGCGTCTGTGGCGGATTCTTTTGCCTATCAGAATGTCGATAAAATTTGGATTTTTAGTTGGCACTTCAAGCCCCCCCTCCGGTTGCGAGCGCCCTCGCATTGGTATTCCGGGAGTCTAAAAGTACTGAATCCGAGTCAGTTTTTTTGCTTTTAGTGCTTAAAGCACCTGGACATAGCAAAAACTCCCGGAATTCCGGGATACCCACAAAAGTAGGCTCAATTGTACGCTCGGATTTAGGGCTTTTAGTTCCCTATTGATCGTTGCGTGGACGATCAAAAACACGTGCTTATCAATAAAGTAATTTCAGAAGATTGGCAAGAGAAATGAAAATAATCTCAAAGACTATAAAATTGGGTACTTTTTAAAAAGTGCGAAATATGGATTATAAATCGCGTCTTTTGCTTAATCAGAAATGTCGATAAAATTTGGATTTTTGGTTGGCACTTTACACCCCCTCCGGTTGCGAGCGCCCTCGCATTGGTATTCCGGGAGCAACAAGTACTGAACCCTAGTCAGCTTTTTGCTTTTAGTGCGGAAACGCACCTGGACATAGCAAAAAACTCCCGGAATTCCGGGAAACCCACAAGAGTAGGCTCAATTGTACGCTAGGGTTTAGGGCCTGTTTTCCCTGTTGATCGCTGCGTAGACGATCAAAATGACACTTTAAGTGATAAAGTAATTTCAGAAGATTGGCAAGAACAATCAAAAATTTTCTATTCTGTTATGCCATAAAACGGCGCTATTTGGAGGGGTGTGATATCAGCATATCAATATTCACATTTAGGCGTTTTTTAGAGTGTGTGATAAATGTTTTAGGCTGGACTTATCTGTCTAGTCTAATGAAACAGTTTCGTTTGTGGGGTGGGTGATAACTATACAAAGTAATCAGTAGGGGGCCTTTGAGATAAGAAGTTGGATTGTTTACAGAACAGTGTTTATCGAGCGGTGTGGAGTGGTGAGCCTTTCGTTGGCTTTGTTCTGTAAAGATGTAAAAGCGTAAAAATGTATATCCGTAAAAGTGAAGCGGAGGATTTGTGGATTTATATATTGTGCGTGTTTTGGTTACGTTGGGCTTTTGTCTGACATAGAATGTAGTGAGAGGATTGGGGGAGGTGCCAGACTGGAAGAGAAATGAAGAGTGTTGTTGAGTGCGTTGGTTGGAGAAGAGTGTGGGAGGAATGGAAGGTGATCTGAAACGAATGAGTGGTCAGTGGTGGAAACTTGCTAGACAAGTATTTGAATTATTTACAGAACAGTGTTTATCGAGCGGTGTGGGGTGGTGAACCTTTCGTTGGCTTCGTTCTGTAAAGATGTAAAAGCGTAAAAATGTGTTTGTGAGAAAGGAGTGGGGGGCTATGTGTGGTGTGTGTTTTTGTCATGGTGAGAAATGTGGCGAGATAAATGGGGGAAAGAGTCTGTGAATGGAAGTTGGGAGGAAGAATGCTGTTAAGTTGTGAGTGTGTGACGGGAGAGCAAAACGGGAAGGGAGAATGGAGAGAGTGCGCATGGATAGGAGGAGAGTGTTGGTAAGGCGGTGGTGCAAAGAGATGTGTGAAGGAATGGTGATTTAAGGAGATAGAGCTTGATTTGTTGAGCCTGATGAAGTGCTGTCGTTTGAGGAGGGGAGTCTGAAGACTGTAAGGGGGGTACTAGGCAAAAAGCTGGGTTCTTTTACAGAACAGTGTTTACAAAGCGGTGTGGATGGTAAGCCTTTCGTTGGCTTCGTTCTGTAAAGATGTAAAAGCGTAAAAATGTGTTTGTGAAAAAGGAGTGGGGGGCTATGTGTGGTGCGTGTTTTTGTCATGGTGGGCTTTTGTCTGACATCGATGGGAGCATTGGGGGTGAAGAGACTGTAATAGTGCGGCTAGGCCGGTTGGGGTTGGGCTGGTGGGGAGGCTGGGCTGGTGGGGCGTATAGGGGAGTTGCGGTTTTTGTTTAAATTGATAGCGTATTTTTTTCTCCCTCTTGCTATGAGGCGTGTAAAAACCCATATTCTTTTTAGCACTACGGTTCTTCTTCATGCGGCATCATTTGCGGTGTTTTGTGGGGGGGGCTGTCCTTTGAAGATGTCTCTTTTGTGGAATGTTGGGGGAATTTAAAGTGCGGTGGTGGCTTGAGATTTAAGGAAAAAAAATGAATTTGGAAAAATATAGCGAACGCGTGCAGGGTTTTTTACAATCAGCACAAAGTGGTGCCCTTGCTTCTGATCATCAGCAGTTTTTGCCGGAGCATCTGTTGAAAGTGTTGTTAGACGATTCTCAAGGATTGGCAGCATCACTGATCCAAAAAGCGGGTGGTGATCTTACTCTTATTCGAAAGGCGCTTAACGAAGCACTTGATGCTTTGCCTAAAGTGCAAGGGGGGAATGGACAGCTCTATCTCTCTCAGCCGTTGGCAAAAGTCTTTAACATGGCGGAAGATTTGGCGAAAAAAGCCGGTGATCAATTTGTGACCGTTGAGCGTGTGTTGCAAGCGCTGATCATGGAAAAGACCGCAAAAACTGCTGATATTCTTACAAACGGAGGGTTGACAGCGCAGGCGCTTAATGAGGCTATTAATGATTTGCGGAAAGGAAAAACAGCAACAAGCCCCCATGCCGAAAGCCAATATGATGCTTTGCAAAAATATGCCCGTGATCTCACAAAAGATGCCCGTGAAGGAAAACTCGACCCTGTGATTGGGCGGGAAGAGGAAATCCGCCGCACTATTCAGGTGCTCTCTCGGCGGACCAAAAATAATCCTGTGCTTATTGGTGAACCAGGGGTGGGGAAAACAGCTATCGTGGAAGGGTTGGCATTGCGCATTGTTAATGGCGATGTGCCTGAAACTTTGCGGGATAAACAGCTTCATGCGTTGGATATGGGAGCGCTTATCGCTGGTGCAAAATATCGTGGGGAATTCGAAGAGCGCCTCAAAGCGGTGTTGGCAGAGGTGCAAGCTGAAAATGGGCAGATCATTTTGTTTATCGATGAATTGCATAATCTCGTTGGGGCTGGAAAATCTGACGGTCCTATGGATGCTTCTAACTTGTTAAAACCTGCTCTTGCACGCGGAGAACTCCATTGTGTGGGGGCTACTACGCTCGATGAATATCGAAAATATGTCGAAAAAGATGCTGCTCTTGCACGACGCTTCCAGCCTGTCTTTGTACCGGAACCCTCTTTAGAGGATACTATTTCTATCTTGCGCGGTATTAAGGAAAAATATGAACAACATCACAAAGTGCGCTTAGCTGATAGTGCTTTGATTGCGGCGGCGCGTTTGTCTAACCGCTATATTACGGATCGCTTCTTGCCGGATAAAGCTATTGACCTTATCGATGAAGCGGCGGCACGGTTGCGCATGCAGGTCGATTCAAAGCCGGAAGAACTCGATGCTGTTGATCGGCGTATTTTACAGTTGAAGATCGAACGGGAAGCTTTGAAAACAGATGTCGAGCCAACAGCAAAAGAACGTTTGGAAAATGTGCAGGAGGAACTCAAAACATTGGAACAACAGTCCGCTGAGATGACAAGTGCTTGGCAGGCTGAGAAACAAAAATTAGGGCATGCTGCTGATTTGAAAAAACAACTCGAAGAAGCACGTAATGCTTTGGCTATTGCACAACGTGATGGACAATTCCAACGCGCTGGAGAGCTCGCTTATAGCGTTATCCCTGAACTCGAAAAACAATTGAGCATTGCGGAAAATGATGATCAACAAAATCATCTCGTTGAAGAGACGGTTACTGCTGAACATGTGGCGCGGATTGTTTCACGCTGGACCGGTATTCCTGTTGATCGAATGCTGGAGGCAGAACGGGAGGCGCTGTTGCGTATGGAAGATGAAATTAGCAAACGTGTGATTGGGCAGGGAGAGGCTGTTCAAGCTGTTTCTCGCGCTGTACGCCGTGCGCGCGCAGGGTTGCAAGATCCCAATCGCCCGCTTGGCTCTTTCATGTTTTTGGGTCCTACCGGTGTGGGAAAAACCGAATTAACCAAAGCTCTCGCGGCTTTTCTTTTCCAAGACTCCAATGCCATGTTGCGCATCGATATGTCGGAATATATGGAAAAGCATGCTGGGGCGCGGCTGATTGGGGCGCCACCTGGATATGTTGGATATGAAGAGGGTGGGGTGCTGACCGAAGCTGTACGTAGAAGACCTTACCAGGTCATTCTATTCGACGAAATTGAAAAAGCACACCCTGATATTTTTAATCTCTTGTTGCAAGTGTTGGATGAGGGACGTTTGACCGATAGTCAAGGACGTACCGTCGATTTTCGCAATACCTTGCTGATTATGACTTCTAATCTTGGTGCTGAGTTTTTAACTGCTTTGCCTGAAGGGCAAACCGTTGAGCAGGCAAAAAATGATGTTATGAATGTCGTGAAAGCCGCGTTCCGTCCTGAGTTTTTAAACCGTATTGATGAGATTATTCTCTTTCAAAGGCTGCAACGTCACGATATGGAAGCGATCGTCGATATTCAGATAGAACATTTGCAAAATTTGCTCAATGAACGCAAAATAACTTTGCAAATCGAGCCAGAGGTGAGAAAATTTCTTGCCGATAAGGGCTATGATCCGCTCTATGGTGCGCGTCCGCTTAAACGGATTATCCAAAAAGAAATTCAAGATCCACTGGCGGAAAATATCTTATTTGGGAAAATTCACGATGAGACGACGGTGAAAATTACAAAACAAGGAGATCGGTTGGAATTTTTGCCTGAAGATTAAGTGTGGAAAAATTCACGCTATAAAGGGCGGTGATAATCCTATTATGCGATAACACCGCTCTTTGAAGCGTGCTGATTTAGAAAAATTCACGATGAGGCAGCGGTGTTTTATTGCAAAGCAAAGGGAGTGGTCGGTGTTTTTGCATGTTAAATGAGCGTTCTCGAATATCGTAGGATTCTTTTACTTCTGATTGTCGTGAAAACTATTTTCTTGCAATGTTATAAGTGAAGTCACAAGCGGGATTGCTTTATTGCTTTGTGCGTAAAAGAGAAATGCCGTTTATCCGCCGTAAAACACTGCTCTTTGAAGGGGTGTGGGGAGCTGATCTGAATTTGACTTAAGGATGTTTTGTTGTTTGATATATTAACGAATAACGTTGATTAGTGCTCTTTTGCCTAATCAGAAATCAACCACAAGATTGCTTTTTGTTTTTTAGATTTGAGCTCTCTAAAGTTTTTTAAAAGTGCCTGTTCTTTTTCGCTATAGGTTTCTTGATCGTGGTGTAAGAGAGTTTCTTTTGTTGAAAGATCTTCTTTTGTGGCAAGGTCTGCATAAAAAAAGTTTACGGGAACTTCTAGTTTTTGGGCGATTTCTAGTAAACATTTGGCACTTACACGGTTTGAGCCTTTTTCGTATTTTTGGATTTGTTGGAAACTGACACCTAAATGGCTTCCTAATTCTTTTTGGGAAAGTCCTATTGAAATGCGTCTATGACGGATTCTTTTGCCTATCAAAATGTCGATAAAATGTGGATTTTTAGTTGGCACTTCAAGCCCCCCCTCCGGTTGCGAGCGCCCTCGCATTGGTATTCCGGGAGTTAAAAACACTGACTTGACTCAGCTTTTTGCTTTTAGTGCTAAAGCACCTGGACATAGCAAAATCTCCCGGAATTCCGGGATACCCGCAAAGCGGGATAAATTTATGTGTCAAGTCTTCGGGTTTTTAATCCCTATTGATCGTTGCGTAGGCGACCAAAATTACACTTTAAGTGATAAAGTAATTTCAGAAGATTAGCAAGAAAAATTAAAAATTTTCTATTCTATTATGCCGTAAAACACTGCTCTTTTAGGGGGAGTGAAGAGCTAGAATATTTGAGGGCAGGGCTTGATTTATTGAGCCTGATGAAGTGCTTTTGTTTGAGGGAGATTTGAAGTTTAAGGGTACTGGGCAAAAAGCTTTGTTCGTTTACAGACTGTTGTTTATAGAGCGGTGTGGGGTGGTGAACCTTTCGTCGGTTTCGTTCTGTAATGATGTAAAAACGTAAAAATGTGAATCTGTAAAAGTGAAGTGGGGGATTTGTGGATTTATATATTGTGCGTGTTTTTGGTCACTTTGGGCTTTTGGGGGCGTGGAATGTGGTGCGAGGATTGGGGGGAAGTGTTTTCGTGAATGGAGGGGGAAGCTGGGAGGAAGAGGGGTGTTCAGTTGTTAAGTGTGTGATGGGAGAGAAAAGGGGGGAATGGAGGATGAAGAGAGTGCGCATGGATAAGAGGAGAGTGTGGGTAAGGCGGGTGGTGCAAAGAGATGCGTGATGGATGGCGAGGAGATAGGGCTTGATTTGTTGAGCCTGACGAAGTGCTGTCGTTTGAGGAGTGGGTGGGTGTAAGCTTTATTTTGTGGGGAAAGCTGCTTTTTGACGTGGGATTGTAGATTAGTGCTGGTTGGGAATTTTCATTCTTTGAGACGTGGGCTGGAAGTCAGTGTACTAATATAGCAGATTTTGATCTCATAATTTTTACATTCTTTCTTTTTTTAAAGCAAATAAGCAAGAAAAATTAATATATTACTTGATATTAGAGTAAATGCTTATATCAAGAGGAGTATTTCTTTAAAAATTTTCACTTAACTTATTAAGCGATTTATTAGAATAAAAGACTCTTCTGAAGTTCATATCACCAATTGTATCGAAGGAAGTGTAACTTTAAGTGTAGAAAAGTTTAATATCGGATGGTTGATATGAATTTGTTTTTAAAAAAGAGTCCATTAGCTCTTTTTTGTTCTCTCTTTATTTCCAAAGTTGGTGATTATGCTTATGAAGTTGTTTTTATTTTACTGGTCTTAGAATTAACAGATAACACCTTTTTTACAGGTCTTGTGTATTTTTTTCGATTTATCCCTTTTCTCTTTTTTGGCCCTATAGGAGGTTGGTTAGCGGATAATTTTTCTTTGAAGAAAAATATGATCTTAAGTGAAGTTGTTAGATTATTAGCTTCATTGTTTGTTTTTATAACTTATATAACAGGTACGGCACATATCATTGTTCTTATTTTTGCAGCAATATGTACAACGATAGGAAGAAGTATTTTCCAACCAAGTTTTCAAGCTGCTATTCCCAGAATGTTTTCAATAAAAGATCTTACAAAGGCCAATAGCATTGCTCAAATTATCATGGAAACGGCAGCCGTCATTGGCCCTTTGGTTTGTTCCATACTGCTTTTTTTAGCAAATAAATCGGCAGTACTCATTTTTTATTTTTTTACCTATTTTATATCTATTATCATGTTATTTAATCTCATGAATTTAAATTCAAGCGAGAATAAATCATTCAATTTTATAAAAATTTATCGAGAAACAGCTTCATATCTTAAATATATTTCTACAGAAAATAATAATTTATTTATTACGCTCGTTGGATCGTCGTTTGCTATTCTCTTTACGGGTGCTATTTTAAGATTTTTAATTCCAGCTTTTGTTCTTTTTGTGGGGGGAGAGGAAAGCTTTGTGAGTTATATTTTTTCTCTCATGGCTGTTGGAACTATTGTTGGTGGTTTGTTATATAGTAAAATTATATTAAATATTACATCGTTGAAGCTCATGATATTTTGGCTTCTTTATGGGGTTATTCTGTTTGTTATGCCCTTAGCTGCAGAAATTTATTTAAAATTCCTTCTCGTGTTAGCATTTGTTTTAGGATTTATTGGTGCCTTTGTGGATATTGGTTTAGTCTCAGCTATTCAATTATATTCTCGTCGTGAAGATTTTGGTAAGAGTTTTGGAACCTTTTCAACTTTAGCAAACTCTGCGGAAGCAATGTCTGGCTTTATTGCTGGACTTTTGGCACTCGTGGGATTGTTAAGCTCTTTTTTAGCGATGTCCGCATTAATTATTTCCACGGGAATTATTGGCGTTGTAAAAATTAAGAAAAATAAAGAGTTAACACCCCTTAACACGACAGTTGATGACGACCATTGATATATTTGATATCTCCATGCCGTTTCTTTTTTTTAAAGACGGTTCGCTCATTATCTTATTCATGAGGTAAAAACACAGCTCTTTGAAGGGGGTGATCTGAAACGAATGAGTGGTCAGTGGTGGAAACTTGCTAGGCAAGCATTTGAATTCTTTACAGACCGTTGTTTATAGAGTGGTACGGGGTGGTGAACCTTTCCTTGGCTTTGTTCTGTAAATGTGGAGAAGCGTAAAAATGTGAATCTGTAAAAGTGAAGTGGAGGATTTATGGGTTCATATATTGTGCGTGTTTTTTGTCACTTTGGGCTTTTGGGGGCGTGGAATTTGGTGCGAGGATTGGGGGAAGTGTCTTCGTGAATGGAGGGGAAATGAAGGGTGCTGTGCGTTGGTTTATGTAATGCAACACACCATGAAAGTAAGTATACATATACTATATGCTTTACATGTGTTTTTTCGTACTTTTAACATATATATTTTGTGTCTTAAACATAAGCTTTGAGTACTATGAGAGATGGTGGTCGTTTTTTAAACAAGCGAGAAAGTGATTAACTAATGCTTGATAGTAAAGCAGTATGTTGTTAAGGCTATTCTTTGAAAGGATGCTCTTATTTCTGGTGTAGGAGCTTCTCAGAAGAGAATACAATTTATAGGGGAAGTCTAGATGTCAAAATATTTATTTCCGTTGCCTCTTGTCTTGGTGGCTGGTTGTGCATCTATCAATAATTATTCATCAAATTATGTCAGTCCAAATATTACGCAAGATGATATAAAATTAATTGCTAACGATTTTGTTCGTAATCTTAAAAAACCTTTACCGCCCGCTACAACAACACTTATTGTGAAAAAAAATAAAACAGAAGACAACTTTACTCCTGTATTTATTAATCTCTTGCGACGGAATGGATATAACGTGATCTATACAGATCAACCAAACAAACAGCAAAATGGTGTAATTTTGACTTATCAAATAACGCCAATAAAGATAGGTATTCTGTCTATGGTTTCTTATGATGAGGTTGGAGTAACGCGTTATTATATTCGCACTTATAATAGATGAAACCCCTTTGCCGGTTTGTCTCAAAGAAGTAGATAATGAAGAAATGTATTTCAGGGGAAGTGTTGGGATTAAATTAATCAATAAAAATTTGCAGATGTGAAAATTACATATTCAGATGACAATTATCCGTCGTCTCGTTTACAATTTCAGTGTTGTAACGAAGAAAGATGTCGTTTTATCTGTTTGCAATCCTTCATGTTCTGTCTCAGTTATATAGCGCTTTTATCGTTTCTGTCTTATAGAAAATTACTTTCTGTTCTACGGCTCTATATGCCAATCTAATAGTCAGATCTAAACAATCAAATTCATATGAACTCTTTACAGAAATCTGTTGTTTGAGATTGTTGGAAAGGTGTTTTGTTTTTATCAAATTGTCGCGTGGTGGTTTGGGAGTTTCCTTTGGCTGCGTTTTGTAAATGTGTAAAAGCGTAAAAATGTGAATCTGTAAGAGTGAAGTGAGGGATTTGTGGATTTATATATTGTGCGTGTTTTTTGTCATGGTATAATGATAAATCCATTGAGCACCCCTATCTTTACACTTATGAAGAAGCAAGCTGGGTATTATCATTATATTTGCTAGCCCCTAATGTTGTGACAGCTCTTGGAAAGGTTCATAAGAGCCATTTTTACTCCTTTCTTAATAGTTTTACACGGGTTCTCCTCGCTTTTAACGTGGAAGCGAATGATTTTGATTGATTTAACATGGGAGGGATTTGAAATGAGAGAATCTTACGATATTCGGAACTCTCAATCAATATAAATAATGCTAAATTATCCTTATAAATCAATATATTGTTATTGTATGGAGTGGTGAGAAGGATTGGGGGAAAGTGTCTTCGTGAATGGAGGAGAAAGTTGGGATGAAGAGTGCTGTTGAAGTGCGTTTTCTGGAGAAGAGTGTGTGGGGAATGGCTGTGAACAGATTGCAGAGCTGATGTGTAAAGAGATGTGAAGAGAGAAAAATCGTGGTGGGCGTTTATATTCTATGCGGAGCTTAACAATTATAGTTGCATCTATATTTGTATGGGGGATATCCGTGAAATGGGTGTGAGAAGCATTGAGAGGTGTTTTTTTAGTAAGCGGGTGGAATGAGCAATACAATGAAATCCTATTTAGAGGGGAAATCCTATTTAGAGGGGAAATCTTATTTAGAGGGGAAATCCTATTTAGAGGGGAAATCTTATTTAGAGGGGAAATCCTATTTAGAGGGGAAATCCTATTTAGGGGAAATCCTATTTAGAGGGGGAATTCTATTTAGGGGAAATCCTATTTAGAGGGAAGCCCATTTAGAGGGATACCTATTTAGGAAAAATCCTATTTTAGCTCTTGTTGTTTTAGACATTGTGTTTTGTATGAGGGGCATTTTGCAGGAAAAGTGTTTTGAGGGATGTGGCTCCCTTAAAGAAAACACAAAAATATCAAAAGAAAAATATAAAAACTTGACAAGGTAAATGTAAAAAGGTATCATAATGATACAATCGGAATTGTGCGTTTAAATCAGAAGAGATCTTTTGATAAGATTCTGTGAGAGGGGTGGGGATGTTTTTCCAAGGTTTTGGTGTTTTTATCCTATTTTGAAGTTTGTTATCCTATGATGTCGTAAACCGGTGCCTAAACCGTTTTTTGAGATGTGGTGGTATCAGGCGGGCAAGGCTTTAGGCAGAGGGGAATATTGGCAACGGATGTCGATTGATGCGCTTTTGCCTAATCAGAAATTAACCACTGTCTAATCAGAAATCAACCACAAGATTGCTTTTTGTTTTTTCGGCTGGAGCTCTCTAAAGTTTTTCAAAAGTGCGTATTCTTTTTCGCTGTATGTGTCTTGATCGTGGTGTAAGGCATGTTCTTTTGTGGGAATATCTGCTGTTAAAAGATCCGCATAAAAAAAGTTCATAGGAACCTCTAGTTTTTTAGCAATTTCGAGCAAACACCCCGCGCTTACACGATTTAAACCTTTTTCATATTTTTGGATTTGTTGGAAACTGACACCTAAATGGCTTCCTAATTCTTTTTGGGAAAGCCCCATTGAAAGTCGTCTATAACGGATTCTTTTACCTATTGAAATGTCGTTGAAATGTGAATTTTTAGTTGGCACTTCAAGCCCCCCTCCGGTTGCGAGCGCCCTCGCATGAGTATTCCGGGAGTTTGAAAGCACTGAGCTCAGCCAGCCTTTTGCTTTTAGTGCTGACAAGCACTTGGACATAGCAAAAGCTCCCGGAATTCCGGGATATCCGCAAAGCGGGATAAATTTATGTACTGAGCGTTCGGGCTTTCAAATCCCTATTTGACCGTTGCGTGGACGATCAAAAACACAGAACTATCAATAAAGTAGTTTCAGAAGATTGGCAAGAAAATTAAAATATTTTTTAGTTTGTTATACTGTAAAATAGGAATGTTTGGGGGCGGTAATCTGATGTTAGTAGGGGAATTTATTGGGTAAGAGGTTGGATGATAGTTTAAAACCGGTGCGGGGTGGAAGCTTTATTCAGCAGAGGAAAATTTGCTTTTTGAAGCCGAATTGTAGATCAGAGCTTATCTGGCGTGTTTGATGAAACACCATGCTTTGAAGTGTGGGATAGCCATATGAAATAATCAGCAGGGAAATCTGATAGACGAGAAATCAGCTTGTTGACACACCCGTGTTTACAGAACGGTGCGGGGTAGTGATTTGAGCGTTTCATTTGGCTGCGTTCTGTAATGATGTAAAAGCGTAAAAATGTGAATCTGTAAAATTATGCGGAGGATTTGGGCTTTATGTGGGCTCTTATCTTTTTGGGTGTGTCCCATTTTTTAATTGTTGAATGCTTGGCAAATTTTGTTGCTGATTTTTATGTCATTTTTTGTGTTTGAGGTTTTGGTTTCTCTTTAGTTGGAAGGAACATGATGATGGTAGATGAACATTGTCTTCCCTTACGTCGAAGAGGGCGGAAAAAAGGGGCTTTAAATAAAACAACAAAGCGATTTAATGAAGCTCTTTTGACAGCGGCGGAGCAGGCTGGATATCACTATGGTGAAGATGGGCTGGTGTCTTATCTTCAGTATCATGCTCTCAATAATCCCGTACCGTTTTTTTCGCTGCTGGCAAAAGTGTTGCCTCTTCAGGGGGCTGGAGAAGGGCAGGTTAAAACAGTTTCGCGTATTGAGATTGTACCAGTGAATGCAAAAAATAGTGAACCGGAGAAGTGTGATACTTCGATAACTGAGGCTTGAAGAAGGCGCTGTGATGTTTGTGCATTTACTGGAGAGCAGAATATTTTGGTGGGAGATATTTGGGCTTCCTACGTGGAGACGCCGGATTTTATGGGCGATGACAGAGGGGCGTGTGCTGAAGAGGTGATACTCGAGAGGTACAATGCTTAGGGGGCGTGATGTTATCTACTGTTTTGGATTTTTGTGAAGATTTGGTCTTTTCTCGTTATTGAAGGTGTGGAGATATCAAAAACAGTTTCGCGTATTGAGATTGTACCAGTGAATGCAAAAAATAGCGAACCGGAGAAGTGTGATACCTCGATAACTGAGGCTTGTGATATTGAAAAATGTTAGGCTGAGGTGGGTGATGTGGGGTGATGTCTTGGAAGGGGGCTGCTTTGGTGATTGCCTATCTTGAGGGAATTGAAGCGGAGGCTATCGTGCTTGTGGGCGCTCGTGATACTGGGAAGGGGCTTTGGTGAATGATGCCGTAAGGGCCCGTGTGCTGGAGGGGATTTGGTGCAGGGTATTTGTGTGGTGGATATGGAACAGTGTTTTGATAGGTGAGGGCATGAAACTTGAGAGAAGTGTTATGCTTGCGGGATACATGTGTTTTGGTGGGGGTATCTTGGGGGATAGACAAGTGTGAGGATTGGTGATGCTTGAGAGGGCATGATATTGGAGGATATTGGGCTTTGGATATGCCCGAGAGCTATGTGCTGAGGCTATGATTTGGGTGGGGGATACCGTGCTTGTGGTTGGGGGATGACAGGCGCGGTGTTTGAGGGGCGGTGATGGGGGAAAATAGGGACCCCTTGGAGATAATGATCTTTGGGGGGATAGGGACTTTGGGGCGCATAGGTGTGGTCAAGGGGATCTCATGCAAAAAAAGTGAAATTTATTGAATATTAGGATGAAGGAAGGTAAAGCGCTGCTTTTGAGAAGGGCGTTTTTCGTTCAATTGCTCTGGGATAATTAAACTTGGGATAAGCAAAAGAGTGAAGCGCAATTATTGCTAAAGTATGAAAAATTTATAATGAAAACTGTTCAGAAAATTTCTCAAAAAATTGAGCAGAATACGGCTCAAGTGGCTCTTATTCCAAAGCTTATTCCTGTTTTTACTGGAAATGCCGATGTGCGAGCCGCTTGGGGAGGACGCGGTTCTGGAAAAACACGTTCTTTTGCTTTGATGTCAGCTGTGGTGGGATATCGCCATGGAATGGCTGGAGAACGCGGTATTATTCTTTGTGCACGGCAATTTCAAAATTCTCTTAATGAAAGTTCTTTGGAAGAAATTAAACGCGCTATCGAAGCTTATCCTTTTTTACAAGATTATTATGAAATCGGTGATAAATATATTAAGTCAAAAGATGGACGGATTGTCTATGTGTTTGCTGGGCTTGATCGCAATATCGCAAGTATTAAATCAATGGGGCGCGTTTTCCTTTGTTGGGTCGATGAAGCCGAGCCCGTGACTGAGACTGCTTGGCAAACACTTATTCCAACTTTGCGCGAAGAAGGAAAAGATTGGAATGCAGAATTATGGGTCACATGGAACCCGTGCCATGAAAATGCAGCCGTGGAAAAACGTTTCCGAAATGTCGATAATCCTCATATCAAAGGGGTGGAAATCAATTGGCGTGATAATCCGCAATTTCCTGAAAAACTCAATCGTGATCGAATGGACGATTTGCAGCAAAGACCAGAGCAGTATAACCATATTTGGGAAGGCGAATATCTCCAAGCTGTCCAAGGGGCTTATTATCAGAAATGTCTTCTCGAAGCCGAAATGGAAGGGCGGATTACCACTGTTCCACGTGATCCTTTGATGCAGGTGAGAATCTTTTGGGATATCGGGGGAACAGGCGCAAAGGCTGATGCTACCGCATTGTGGGTCGCGCAGTTTGTTGGACGGGAAATCCGAGTGCTCGATTATTATGAAGCCCAAGGTCAACCTCTCTCAGAACATGTGGGGTGGGTCTTTCAAAGGGGATATGAAAAGGCTCTTATGGTTTTGCCTCATGATGGCGCAACAAAAGATCGTGTCTATAATGTGAGTTTTGAAAGTGCCCTTCAACAAGCCGGTTTTCAAACCAAAATAATTCCTAACCAAGGAACAGGCGCTGTGAAAATGCGTATCGAAGCCGTAAGGCGGTTGTTTCCTGCACTATGGTTTAATCGTGAAACGACATGTGCGGGCAGAAAAGCGCTTGCTTGGTATCATGAAAAGCGCGACGAACAGCGCAATATCGGACTAGGCGCTGAACATGATTGGGCAAGCCATGGGGCCGATGCCTTTGGACTGATGTGTGTGGCTTATGAACAGCCAAATGCTAGAGCGCGAAAAAAACCTTATCGCTCGTTTCACCATTCTCAAACTTCATGGATGGCTTTTTAATGAATAGTTCTACAGATTCTTCTTTTAATCAAATCGAAACGCTTGAAAATCAAGCTCTCTTTAAAAAACTCGTGGGTTGGTATCAGGATGATATTGATCATGTCGAAAAATGGCGAAAAAATGCCCAAGAAGATTACGATTTTTATAATGGACGGCAATGGAATGAGCAAGACTTGGCTGTCTTGCACGAACAAAACAGACCGGTTATGACTTTTAACCGTATTGCGCCTTTAATTAATGCCGTGATTGGGGCTGAGCGCAATAATAAAAGACAAGTGCAATTTATTCCACGACAAGAAGGGGCTGCCTTTGCAAACCAGATTTTGACAGGGGCGGCTGAGTGGTTTCGTGATGAAGCTGACGGGGAATACGAAGATTCCGATGCTTTTCAAGATGCAATTATTTGCGGAATGGGCTGGACAGATACACGCCTTGATTATGAACAAGATCCGCAAGGAAAACCAATCATTGCACGTTTAGACCCGATGAAAATGGTGTGGGATGCAAGTGCTGTCAAGTCTAATCTTATTGATGCACAACGCTTATGGTATATTGATGAAAAACCCCTTGCTGTGGCGCAGGAAATGTTTCCCCATGTTCATTGGAGTGACCTTAATGCTGATTGGGTTAAACATCAGAGTTTTTTACATTCAACCAGCGATGGGATGACACAAAGTTATCAGTCCGAGAGGGGGTCTCAAGGAGAAGAGGGGAGTGGTTATCAACGTCCTAAAATGGTGACATTGGTAGAATGTCGCTGGTTTGAACGCGAGGTGGTTTATAAAGTTCTTGAGCCTCTAAGTGGAAAGTTTGTCGATTATTCAGAGCAGGATTTCCAAAATTTAAGCAAAACCTTTCCTCATGTTCAAGCAACAAGGTTGAACAGAAAAATTGTCAAACGGGCATTTTTAGGTAGAAAGCTGCTTGAAGCGCCTGATAAGCCTTTGGTTCCACCCAATCAATTGGGATGGGAGTGTATTACCGGTACTTTTGATAAGTTAAGCCGGCAATTTTATGGAATTGTGCGCCCTACAAAAGATCCGCAACGGTGGGCAAACAAATATTTTAGTCAAGTGATGCATTTGCTCAATAGCCAATCAAAAGGCGGAATTATGGCAGAGCGCGATGCTTTTGATGATGATCGACAAGCCCTCGAGAGTTGGGCTAGAGCCGATAGTATTACTTGGTTGAAAAGTGGGGCGGTGTCTGGGGGAAGAATCCAGCCTAAACCCATGGCACAATTTCCGCAAGGGTTTTTCCAATTGTTTAATGAAGCAAAGAGCGCTCTCGAACAGGTGACGGGGTTGTCTTCTGAATTTATTGGGACGCGAGCTGTCAATCAGCCCGGCATTCTTGAGCAACAACGGCGACAATCGTCACTTAATCTTTTGGCTTCCTTTTTTGATGGGTTGCGTCGATATCGGCAACGACAGGGAAAAATTATTCTCTATCTTATTCAAAATTATCTGTCCGATGGGCGGTTGGTGCGTATTGCTGGTGATGAAAATGCCCAGTATGTGCCGCTGACACGCGAAATGGTGACAAGTTTGGAATATGATATTGTCGTGGATGATGCGCCAACAAGTCTTAATGAAAAAGAGCGTACTTTTGCACTGATCATGCAATTGCTGCCTTTGATGCAAAATTTTACAACGCCTGAGATTATGCTCGATCTCTTACGCTATTCGCCTTTACCGGCTTCACTTATTCATAAAATTGCGATAAAGGCGCAAAACTCTTTTCAAGAAGAGCAAAATGCCTCAGCGCAGATGGGGGATAATGTGGGGACAGAGCAGATAATGCAGATGTTGCAGACACTAAAGGCTCAACAATAGGACACTTTGTCATGCGTGACTTCTGATAAACGCCATATATCATAAATTGCTTATCGATTTTCGTAATGCATGGGCTCCCTTTTCTTAAAAGACCTGTTTTATAGGGCAGTGTTGTTGGGGGAACGCAAGGTAGAGAGGGAGGCTTGCCGTCATGTGGGGTGAACATGGTGGGGAATGGTGGGCGCAGAATGGGCTTATCGATTTTCGTAGTGCAATGGGCTCCCTTTTCTTAAAAGAACTGTTTTGTAGGGCAGGACTGTTGGGGGAACGCAAGGTGGAGAGGGAGGCTTGCCGTCATGTGGGGTGAACATGGTGGGGAATGGTGGGCGCAGAATGGGCTTATCGATTTCCATAGTGCAATGGGCTCCCTTTTCTTAAAAGACCTGTTTTGTAGGGCAGGACTGTTGGGAAAAGCAGGGTGGAGAGGGAGTTTTGCCGTCATGTGGGGTGAACATGGTGGGGAATGGTGGGCGCAGAATGGGCTTATCGATTTCCATAGTGCATGGGCTCCCTTTTCTTAAAAGACCTGTTTTGTAGGGCAGGACTGTTGGGAAAAGTAGGGTGGAGAGGGAGGCTTGCCGTCATGTGGGGTGAACATGGTGGGGAATGCTGGTGCTAAATGATGAGAGAGCATTGAGGGGATAAGTGCTTATGGGGCTGTTTTATCTGAAAAATTTTATTTTATTGTTAAAAAAAAGAGAAGGCTAATGTCATGGATCAAGAACACTTAACGCCGGCAGAACAAAACCAATTGAAACAAGATTTTCTGGTCTCAACACAAGAGGGAGAAAATGGTGAAATTGGAAGAGAAGAAAAAACTCTTGAAGATAATTTTCAAGGGCAAATGCTTCAACAACAGGACTCTTCGCAAAAGGCTGGAAAAGAGGTTCAAGGGGGCGAGGATGCTGCGCCAGATCCGCAAAAAGACTTTATGGGCTATATGCAATGGTTGGGAAAAACACTCCAAAAACAAGGGCTTGTACATGAAAAACAACAGTCTTCTCTGGCTCGCGAAGCAGAACAGTTGCATGCGTTTTTTCAGCAGTCTGTTGCCAGTGTTAAACAAAAGCATCATGATTTTGATCAAGCAGCTGATTTTATTTATGAAACACGGGCTAAACAATTGGCAGCTTGTGCTTCGCTCTATCCTGAGATGGCAGATCCCAAAAATATTGATGCGTTGATTGGTGATGAATTGAAGCAGATCTTGCGCGATTGTGCGCAAAAAAATCAAAATCCGGCTGAAGTGATTTACTCTATTGCACAAAAAATTGGCTACACAAATGTTCCCAATAACATGGGTGAAAATTTACAGGAAAGACACAATTCTGCACGTACTCTTGCTGCTTATAACGGCTTGACGCCAAATGGACCGATTTCTTTGGATATGCTTGATAAAATGTCAGAAGCAGAGTTTAGCGCTTGGGTTTCTGATCCTAAAAATAAAGCCGCTTTTAATCGTTTAATGGGGGGAAGAGAATTTTAAAAACAAGAATGTGGCAGGTGTTTTTTTCGGGAACGTTAAGAGGCTTTTGGCGCAGGAGAATGCGGGGGAGTGTTTTTTTCGGGAACGTGGAGCGGCTTTTAGCGTAGGAGAATGCGGGGGAGTGTTTTTTTCGGGAACGTTAAGAGGCTTTTAGCGCAGGAGAATGCGGGGGAGTGTTTTTTGCGGGAACGTGGAGCGGCTTTTGGCGGGGGAGAATGCGGGGGAGTGTTTTTTGCGGGAACGTGGAGCGGCTTTTGGCGGGGGAGAATGCGGGAGTGTTTTTTGCGGGAACGTGGAGCGGCTTTTGGCGGGGGAGAATGCGGGGGAGTGTTTTTTGCGGGAACGTTAAGAGGCTTTTGGCGCAGGAGAATGCGGGGGGGATTTCTCACAGCACGGATGTGGTGAGGAGAGCTCTTATAAGGGGGAGGCAGACGCTAACAGAAATTAGATAAAACTCACAAACAACCTATTCACCATTTGAAATGAAATGTGGTGTTTTAACAACCGGCGCTTTGCCGGGTTTTTTATGTCAATAAAACTTTTAGAGGACAAAATGACTGTAACTTATATCGGACTTAATGACCCAATGGCAGTGCGCACATGGTCTAAATTACTAAACCAAGAAGTCTCAAAAGCACTTCCAATTGCACCGTTGATTGGAAATGATTCAAACAGTATCGTACAATTAAAAGATGAAACCACAAAAGCAAGTGGGGATGCTATTAGCTTTAATTTGCGTGTGCAGTTGCTAGGCGATGGGGTGAGCGAAGGGCAGACATTGGAAGGCAATGAAGAAGCTTTACAGTTTCTCAATGATCGCTTGGCAATTAATGAACTCGTTCATGCCGTGCGTGTCAAAAATGAGGGAACGATTGATCAACAACGAATTCTCCATGATTTGCGCACCGAGGCAAAAAATGGTTTGGTTGATTGGTATGCAGATCGTCTGAGTATGATGTTCTTCATTCAAGTGTGTGGTTATACCGCAAAAACAATTAACTTTGAAGGACGCACGATTACCCTTAAACCTGTTCATTATGGGTTTAATGCGCCAACGGCACCAACCAATAAACGCGTGGTACGTCCTAACGATAAAGCAAAAGATGAGGACTTAAAAGAAGATGATGTTTTTGATCTCAGCTTGATTGATAAAGCGGTTGAACGGGCTAAATTGGCAAATCCTAAAATTAGACCCGTGCGGATCGATGGGGAAAATGTTTATGTGCTTTATCTTCATCCAACCCAAGTGACACAATTGCGAACCAATACTGATGCGGGGCAATGGCTCGACATTACTAAGGCAATCTATAGTGGAAGTCGTATCAAAAATCCGCTCTATGATGGGTCTTTGGGCATGTATAATGGTGTGGTTTTGCGCGAAGCTGAACATATTACTGAAGGGGTCGAAGCTGGAACCGCTAATAAAGCTGTGCCAAATGTGCGGCGGGCTGTTCTGCTTGGTGCGCAGAGTGCTGTGATTGCTTTTGGTAAAGATCGAGGGGCGACACGCTATAAATTGGTGGAAGAACTCTTCGACTATGAAAGAGAATTCGGGGTTGCGGCAAAAACCATTATTGGTATGAAAAAAACTTGCTTTACCTTGCCAGGGAGTACGCAAGGGGCTCAGGATTTTGGCACTATTGTCATCCCAACTTATGGAGCACCCGCTTAAAGCGAATGTTTGCTCTCTTCCCCCAACAAGAGGGATCTGTTGGGGGAAAAATTTAAAATGCTTCCAGAAACAAGGACAGGCTTATGACCACTTTATCCACTGATCCCCAAAATCTAAACCTTACACATTCAGACCATTCTAAAACTTTTGCTTATATGGTCGCGCTTATTCAAGATGAAATTGATGATACAACAGCGGAATATTCCCTGCAAATTCAAGATTCAATTTTTACGGCTTTGCGTTTGTGTGAACGCGAACCCTTTTTCTTTAATGAAAAAAGAGAAAGGACGTTTAAAACACAGAGTGGTAAAACATGGTATGGGCAAGAAGAGGGGGTTTTTATTGAAGCAGAAAAGAGTTTGGAGGGCGTCTTTTTAGTAACAAAGAATGCAACACCAACAAAGTTGTTCTTTAAGCCCTTGGAAGTGTTGCATCAACAATATGGTATGCATCCTGCGCTAGGAACGCCATTCTTTTATACGTACCTTGATCAAAAAATAGGACTCTTTCCAACACCAGAACATGTGGAAACTGTACAGCTTTCTTATGCTCCTGTTCATTTTGCTGATGAACAGCTGAAAGAGGATGATAACCCTTGGTTGATTTATGCTTTTGATCTTATTAAAGCACGGGCAAAATATGAACTTTATAAAAATATTCTTAAAGATCCTGAATATGCCGCCGTTTCTTTCAGAGATTTTCAAGAACAGCTTCAAGCTTTGCGCATTGAAACATCGCGCCAAAAAGGTTCTTCAAAGATTCGCCCAATGCGTTTTTAAAAAGTTCATTTCAAATCGTTTATGGCTGGTGTTGAAGGTTGGTTTAGCACTGGTGGCTGGTTTGTCACTTATGGCTGGATTTGCGCGTTGGGTGTTGATGGTGAAGGGCTGGTGGATGGCGTTAGGGTGGCCATTATTTATGGTATCGTTTTTTTGGTGCGTTAAACAACCTAAGGTTGTTTGTTTTGTTGAATTTTATGCCTTTAGAGTTTTAAGGGCTTTTGTGGTTTTTTATCAATAAGCCTTGGTGTTTTGAATGGCACTGAGCTTTTCAAAGATTTTATGGGGGGGCTCTTGATGGCTCTTTCCCCCGTCATTGTGGGGGTTGATGTGATTGCGGGCAGTTGATTTTGGTTTGGCGCTGGTGGATGGCGTTGGGGTGGCCATTATTTATGGTATCGTTTTTTTTGGTGCGTTAAACAATCTAAGGTTGTTTATTTTGTTGAATTTTATGCCTTTAGAGTTTTAAGGGCTTTTGTGGTTTTTTATCAATAAGCCTTGGTGTTTTGAATGGCACTGGGCTCTTCAAAGATTTTATGGGGGTCTTGATGGCTTTTTTCCCAATCGCTGATTATCGACCCGATGTGGCGGATATCAATGGAATTTTTACCGATGAACTTGTTAATGTGCTCCCGGCCGATGGCTCCTATATCCCTATGCCAAGTTTTGAACCTTTATCAGAGCCTTGTCCGGAGCCAATCTTAGGCACTCTTGCGGTTAAAACAAAAAATGGGGTTTCTATTATTGTCGGGACAAGAGATAAAATCTACTTACTTGATAATACAACAATGAACTGGAAAGATATTAGCCAAAAAGGAAAACCTTATCTGGCTAATGTTGATGCTCCGTGGTCTTTTGCTTTGTTTGGTGATTTTATCATTGCTGTGAATGCCAATGATAAACCACAAGTGATTGATATTAATCATGATAAAACATTTAGAAATTTAGGAGGAAATCCACCACAGGCAGGGATTGTTCGAATCTGGGGAGATTTCGTTTGTTTGATGAAATTAACTGAGTATCCAAGACGGGTTCATTGGTCTGGATTAAATGATGCTGAATTTTGGACCGTGGGAAAAAAAAGTTGTGATTATCAAGATTTTCCTGATGGCGGATTCGTCCAAGGGGCAACGGAGACAACAAATCCAATTATCTTTATGCGTTCTGCAATCTATGCTGGTTCTTTTATTCCTGGCTCTAAGATTATTTTTAGTTTCCAAAAAATCCACGATAAACGAGGCGCAAAAAATGCTGAATCAATTGTTTGTAGAGGCGATTTAGCATTCTTTGCCGATGAGGGCGGGTTTTATCAAATAACAAATGAGGGACAGATTATACCCATTGGGTTCGAAAAAGTCGATCGAACGATGACCGCAAAATCAAGGCAGGATAATCTGTACACTCTGTCTGCTGCTATCGATGGGGTGTATAATCGTGTTTATTGGATGGTTGATTCTGATGAGAACCTTCATAAACGTATCTTGCTCATTTATGATTGGGGATTGCAAAAATGGACAAAAGCTCTCGTCGATATCAAAATGATATTGCCTATTTTCTTAGCAGGAACAACCCTAGAAGGTCTTGATTTTGTGACTAAGAATATTGACGATTTGTCCTTTTCTCTCGATAGTAAAGCTTGGAAAAATGAATCGCCTATTCTGGGGGCATTTGATCAACAGGGGAGACTGGGTTCGTTTTCTGGGGGTCCTATGGCTTGTGTCGTGACATCACAAGAAATGGGGCAGACAAATGGCATGATAACACGGGTGAAAAATATTATGCCTCAAGTCAATAGTGGAAAGTTTTATTTGTCTGTGGGAATGCGCTTTCGACAATCTCTTGAAGAGGAAACTGTTTGGTTGCCAGAAAAACAGCCCTCTTATAATACTGGACAAATTCACTGTCGTGCAAGGGCACGGTTTTATCGCTTTAAATTGCGTATTCCTGAAGGGGTGAATTGGACTCATGTCACTGGATTTGATGTGGAATTGACGCGGGCCGGCATGCGATAGGCATGCCCTTTTGTAATATCATGCGATAGGCTCAAGCCTCTATTATTAAAGAACAAATGCCCCATAGGCTTCCCAAACCTTTATAAACAAAGGCACAATGCGATAAGCTGTGTCTTTATAATATGAAGAACAAGGTGGTGCGTTATGTTTCATGCTTTTCTGCGATAAAGGAAAATAGGCTGCACCATGGTTTATTTTTATAAAGAAAAAAGTTCCCTCTTTGTTGTGACAAAGGGATGATGGGGCTTTTTTCTTTTATTGTGCGGGGGGCATGGAATGCGTGAAATGCGTAGACGGAATGTTATTTGAGGGGAGATGAGTGACAAAGCTAAAAGAGCTAAAATTATGATACAAGAGAGTCAAGATTTATATTCTGCTCATCTGACAGAGCAGTGGCCATGGGAAAAAATAGCTCCCTATCAAGAGGCTCTCAATGCTGCATTGAAAAAATATGTTCAGCGCTTTCCGGATGATGTTTGTCTGGAAAAAATTGCTGAAGAAATCGCTACAGGACAAGCACAATTGTGGCTGGTCTTAAAAAATAAAATCCAATTTAGTGCTTTTGCAATTACCAAAGTTGAAATAACCCATACGGGAAAAAAATGCGTCGTTCTCTCTGATCTTGCTGGAGAGGGAGGGCTGAAATTGGTCAAATTGATTGATGAAGTCGAAAAATGGGCGCGAACAATTAATGCTGAAGAAATGCACATGTTTGGAAGAACTGGATGGGCGAAAAAGCTCGCTCATCACGGATATTCTCGTAATCTTATTCAATATAGAAAGGTTCTGAACCCATGAGTAGAAAAACCACACCTCAAGTGCAGACAACAACACAAACAAATGCTCCACCTGCTTGGGCGGCTGATATTCTTAAACAAGCCAGTGCTGATGCACTTGGACTTTATAATAAAGGAATTGGCGGAAACGTTTATCAGGGAGACAGAGTCGCTGGTCTTAGCAATATGACAAAAAATGCGCTGACCGGTTTACAACAAGCAGCAGGGCTCTATAACAATCCAACGGTAACGCAATGGTTGAATGCACCAACCAACAGCGCTACAAATCTTTCCGGTATGGCTAAGGGAAGCTGGATTGGAAGCAATAGTAAATTTAATACTGCATTGCAAAATGCTCTGAATAAAACGTCCGATGCAATTAATCAATCGATGTCGGGAGCAGGACGTTATGGCTCTGGGGCTCATACTGGTGTGCTGGCCGATGAGTTAGGCGCCTTGGCAACAAATGCTGCAGCACAGCAATATAATCAAGATATTAACAATATGATGAATGCAAACCAGATGATTGATCGCTCTCAGAATGATCAAGTTAATGCGGCAAATAGCTATTATCAAGGACAGAGTAACGTGCAAAGCAATGCTTTGAAAGGGGGCATGATTCAAGATATAAACCGCCAAAATGTCTTAGATGCTGAACGCCAAAAATGGTCAGAAAAAGATAATCAAGATTGGAACCGATTGCAAAGCTTGTTACAGGTAGGGACACAGGCTGCTGGAAATTACGGAACGACTTCAGGAAAATCCACGACAATGCCTTCTGTGACAAAAGATCCATTGCGTGATGCGCAGCAAGTGCTTGGATTGGTCGGAGGAATTTTAGGGCTTTGTGATGTGAGAGCAAAAGAAAATATTATCCCTGTGGGGCAGAAAAAGGGATATCCACTTTATACCTTTAATTATAAGGGAAATCCACAACGTTATCAGGGCGTTATGGCGCAAGACGTGTTGCGTGTGAACCCTGAAGCTGTTTATGTCAATGCGAAAACAAAATTATTGCATGTTGATTATGACAAAATAGGCCTGAAAATGGAAAAAATGAAAATGGAGAAAATGCCGGCATCTAAAAATAAAATTGCGGCTTTCTTTTCTTCATTTTTTGCTCGTTTTCCCTTTTTGAATAAAGAGTATCTTCTATGAGTTCGATTTATGATTGGTCAATTGTTGCATCAGAAAATGCTTATGTCGACGAGAATATAAACTGGGCAGAAGGGCAACCGCCAAGCACAGTCAATGATAGTGCTCGCGCTATGATGCAACGCATCAAAGAATATTTGTTGGATAATGGGGGCGTGATTGAAACACAGTTTACTGTCGATGTGAAAAATGAGAGAACGTCACTTCGTTTGGCAACAAAGTCTTTTTTTGAGACTTATATGGATGGCATTGTTGTGCGCTTTAAAGCACAAGGCGTCAACAGAGGAATAACAAATATTTCTTTAAATCAATTGCCGCCAAGACCAACTTATATGGCAACGCCAGAGGGTATTATGCCTTTAAAGGGCGGGGAAATTCAAAAAGGGGGGCTTTATGAAGTCGTCTATACGCGTGATATTGCCGGAAAAAATGCTGATGGCTGGTTTTTAACCAATCCTACTATAAAACTTCCTGAAATTCCGCCCTTTCCTCCTTTGCCTGAAACTTTTTCTTCTGGATTTATCGGGACTTTTGCTACAGAAAAAATACCCTCTGGATGGTTACTGTGTGATGGTAAAGAATATTCGCGAAGGAACTATGCTAATCTCTTTGCTGTTCTGGGAGAAACATGGGGAAAAGGAGACGGGAGAACAACATTCAATGTTCCCGATTTGCGTGGAATGTTTTTACGGGGGCTCGATAGTGGAAAAGAAATTGATAAAGGACGTCGCTTGGGAAGCCGACAAGAAGAGTCTTTTAAATCCCATACCCATGAGGGAAAAACAGATTCAACAGGTAACCACCAGCATAGTTATCCAATGATTGACGAAGTAGTTTGGGATATGAATCACGGTGAGTATTATAGACATCTGGCTCAAGTCTACAATAAAGATCGGTTAACGAAGGCTGCGGGAGAGCATGAACATAAGGTCTTGTTGCAAAAAACAGGGGGGGATGAAACACGCCCCATCAATATGGCGGTGGTTTATGCTGTCAAAGCCTGAGAATGAAAGCTGTGTGAGAGAAAGATAAAAATGCTAAAATGTTTGTTATGAAAAAAAGTCTTATTGAATATAAAGTCTTATAGAATATATTGTGCAGAAAGTTTTGAGGCGCTTTAGAAAAAACTCAACTCTCTTTATTTTTTGTGCTGCCTTTGTTGGATGTCTAAAGGTCAGTTTGCCTATTGTTCTTTAGAGGATCAAGACAGTGATTATTGAAGGTAGAGGGAGAACAAAAAACTTTCTTTATTCATGGCGTTTTTTACTGAGGAATAAAGATTTTATCCCAAATGCCTCTCTCTTGTGGTGTCGTGATCCATTATTTCAAGTGCTGGGTTTAAAGCGCTGCTGTGCGATGACAAAAAAACCATGGGTAAAATTTATCCTATTATACCGTAAAACACCGTCATTAAAACACTATTATTGAAGGTGGTTATATCAGTAAGATAGCTTAAAGTATTTAATACATTAGCAATTGTTTAGAGAAGGATTTGCTTGGTTAAGTATTATGCAAGTGAATCATATAAGTGAGCAGCAGACGGAATCCTTTCAGAAGAGTTGGATTGTTTACAAACCGATGTGGGCTAAAATCTTCGTCCTTTTAGGTGGTGGAAAGAGGTCAACGGATATGTTTATTTAAAGCGAGAAAAGGCAAAATGGAGCGCTTTCTTTTTTGGCAAAGCGTGTAGGAAAAAAGGGCTCTTTGCTTTCAAAATGGTCGCACTGTTTTCAAAATGGGTGCACTGTTGGCAAGAGCAGCAGGTTGGCGATGCGTTGTAGTACATGGTGAGGCATTGAACTCTCTTAGATGGCATTTTGTGCTTATCAGGCAACTTCTTGAAACAGAATGAGAGTGATACGAGAAAATCTGTAAGACAATAGTTTATCCCATTGTGTTGTAAAATAATATTGTTTGAGATGCGGTTAAAATTTTATGCATGGGATGCCTTTCGTCTGTGCGTATTCTTAAAACAGCTTTTTTTGTAGAATAACTCTAGACAAGGCTGCATTACAAGGTTGCATTACAAGGATGCCTTTGAAAGGGGAAGCTGAGTCAAATCCGTTAGATAAGAAGCCAGATTGTTAACAGACTGTTGTTTATCGATTGGCATTATTTAAAGACCGGTGGGGGTGGCTTTGTCCTTTTGGGGAAAGCTGACACAGCATGCAAGGCGATCATGCATTTTTCTTTGGTTTCAGCTGGTAAAATCATCATTTTAGGTGGAAAACAGAATATAATCTAAAAAAATACCTTGTAAAAATTTTCGATGAGGAAATTTTTTTCAAAAGCCTTTCACATGATTGTCTGAGATTGTCTGAGATTGTCTGAGATTGTCTGAGATTGTCTGAGATTGTCTGAGATTGTCTGAGATTGTCTGAGGTTTTCTGAGAAATGCAAGAGCCGTACAACGGAAAAAGATATTCAAATGCTTAATACGCGTTTAGCTTATCAAAAAGGGGGATATAATGGCACTTTTTCCATTTTCTATTGCTGATATTGATGATCCTGAATGTATTCGTGTGGTTCTTTATGCTAGCGGAAGAATGGGACATGCTCCTTTGAATGCTCTGTTGAAGCAAACACGTCAAGATCTCCAATGTTTTGATAAAATACAGACTCAAAATATTCTCCAACTTACACAGCGTTTGGATATTTTAGAACAACAATTGAAAACGATTATCAAAGATCTTGAAGATGTGAAACACAAACAAGACGCTGAAGAAGCGGATAAAAGTAAAACGATGGGTGATTAACCATCTCGATTTGTGTCTCTATGGGATTTAGCTCCTTTAAAGCAGTGAGATAGATAGTTGTGAACAGGATAGTTATTTGCCTGTCCATAGAGCATTTATTTTTTTGATCAACCAAAAATGAAAAAGAGGTATTCTATAATGAAAAAATTGATTTTAATATTTTTAGCTTTGTGTCTTACTGGACCAGCTTCTGCACGTTTGAGGACTATTTCAGATGATTGTTCAGATATCGGCGGAACAATGGTTCGATCACAAATCATCAATAATATTTCTGTCATTCCATATAAAAATTTGCAAGGGGTAAATATTCTCTCTGTTTTGGAAACGAGGCCTACAGAAGAGCCAGAAATGTCACAAATTACAGGAAGAACATTTCATATTCAAAGTCCTGAGATTGTTGAGCTGGCCTATAGAGCTTACAGTACATCGCAATTCGTTGATATTTGTTACAGAAGTAACTATCCAATCAATGTTATTCGAGGGCTGAGAGTGCGTGATAATTAAGCGTATTATCTGTATTCGTTGTGACTTAAATAAGTGATGCTTGGAAAATGGTCAATCTTCTACACTAAGGTTATTTTAACCCTAGCAGTTTTCTGATTTACAGTTTTTACTCAGAGTATAATCGTTCATGTTTTACAGAATTCATGAGTGATCGGTATTGAGGATCTATCTTAAGATATTCAACTACAGTTTTTTCTATTTTAAACTGAGTAATTTTGCATCAATCGTCGTTTGAGCTTAGATGGCAATTTCATTCTAGCGTTTGGTGTTAGAAAGATTTTAAGCGTAGTGAGGCTGTAAATACTTGTCTTAATTGTCTTTGTTGACAGTATGCCGCTTGCGATAGGCAATAAATCATAGACACATTTTGAATCCGTAGAATGCACGTACATTAACAATGGCAGACATTTTCAGTGGTAGTATTGCCAATGATAGAGCTTGTGCATGCGATGTTTTGTTGTGTGAATAAGTCATCATTCACGCGGCACCAATAAGGGAAGGCTTTGCTGTAGAGCCTGTAAAATAAATCGTGCAACAGCGGGGTAGGGGTCAGAATAGACTGAGATGAGGCAGCCTTATCACGGGCTAAAGCTGGTCAAAATTCTCGTCTTTAAGGAGGCGAGGAGGCTAAAAATATCCATTAGATTGAATGGGGATGCATTTCATGTCCGTTGCAATAAATTTAAAAGAGGTAAATTATGAAAAGTTTTTTGAAAAAAATATCCATTGTTTTGGTGATGATAGCATTAACAACAGGTGTTTCTCATGCTGGAGTTTATGAACAAAACGGTTATCTCAATTCGGTTCAAGTCGTTAGCGCAGGAGCACAATGTCGCCTAGAGCTCAGATACGGTATCAGCCCTACTTCAGACATTCAAAAAGGTATTTGGGGCTGTGATAACATTGTTGGAAAAAGTATTTTGGATTTGGCAAAAACCGCAGTCATTTTGAACAGAAAAGTAATGGTTATTTTTGAAGCGGGTCATGTGCCAGCAAAAAGGGTTTTAGCCATCACTTTAAAATAAGATCAATAGGGGTTTTTCTCCCTTTTTATATCTGTAACGCTTCAAGAGGTTACAGGTATAAAATATGGAGTGTATATCAAAGGTATAAAAATGTTTCAAAGAGCATTCTCAGTATTTTTAGTGACAGTTTTATTTTTTTTCTTTTCAGATGTAAATCTGTCATATGCTATTGATCCTCCCCATATGGTTTTCCGTATAGATGATCGCTCTCCATCTGTTATATTCTTTGGAGGAGGTTTTGCCCCTTGGGGGGATGATCAGGATATCATACATCATGTAACTGGGCACTCTATTGCTCAACAGACTTCAGCATTTGTGTCTACAACTGCAAGTATGGATGCAGTTTACAGAATGGCGCGGCAACAGATTGCTAATAATCCTGATGAAACGTACTGGCTATATGAAATTATTCCAGATATAAATTTTTATTATGTTCCTAACTCACTCTTTGATACAGCCATGTCTGCTGACAACGTTGTTCAACATGAACAAGTTATGGATCTTTATTATGCATATTTATGGCAGGATGAATGGGCTTCGCTGGGGGCAATCAATACAAATCATATATACTCTGCAAGAAGTATTATGCAGCAAGCGAATGGTGATATTGTCATTGGTCCTAGAACCTTTAATTCTCTTTTTGTTGCCGCTCCATCACAAGTAAATTCGGGGACACTTCCTTCACAAGATTACACTTTTTTATCAGCTTATTATTCTGATAGCGAGGATGCGTTATCTCCAATGTCACTGGCATTTCTTGTAGAATCCTGTAACAGCTCTTCATCCAGTGGTCATATGGAGCGTTCTGGGGATTCTTCCTGCAGCACATACAAACATTCTGTTGATGATATTATGTATAAAATGAATCTATGGTATGAAGCTCTTTAAAGAATTACAGCTATATCTTGCTATTTAATCAAAAACAAAAAAGTAGGGAGATAGCGCATTTCTGTTTTATTTGATTGGTTCTGATGCGCATAGTGCGTAGGGCAGAGAAAATTTTTCGGTATTATGAAGTGTGATAGGGGTGCTATAAAGCATAGGTGTGACATCATCAAAAATGGAAGCGTTGATTTAACAGTATTTGTTGATCTCGATTAGAAAGTCCGTTCTTTTCTTTGTTTGGAGTTTTACATCAATAATTTCTTATCTTGTTGTCGTGCTGCCTTTTGAGAGTGCGGTGATAGAAGGCGTGTAAGATTTTATATATTGAAGTGTTTGTGTGTGGTGAATATGAGGGGTGTTTTTTCGTCATGTGATGAACTCTTCGGGCGGTGGGGATTTTGTCCATAAAGCGTCATAAAATATCGCTTTTTGTTCTATGGTGATAGAGATCCCATGAGGGGGAAAGAAGAAGGGGAAAGTCAAGTGGATTTTGCGAGCCAATCATGTAAACTGGAACGAATTCCATGCGGATATAAATCAGGTTCTGTTTGTTGCATATAGCGCTATTTGTTGCATAACTTGTGATAGCCAATTCTCTAAATAAAGGGATTTGACCGGTAGCAGAAAAAAGAAATCATTACGAGATAGCAAGAGTGCTTATTTCAGAATGTCTAATGCTTTTGCATGACATAAGGAACGCGAAACTCTGTCACGCCTTCCTTTCATATTTTCAAGTCTAGGGTTATCCATATATTTCCTTCAACTTGATCTTTATGCATGGGACACAAGGGAATTGGACACAAGGGAATTGGAGGCAAGGGAATTGGAGGCAAGAAATTAGGATGAACATTTTGGGATAAGCAAAAAGCCAATATGTTACGCTCGTTGTTTTACAGCGCGTTTGATAAAAAGCTAAGACATCTTTCCAATCCATTATGTGTGTAACTTTAAGGCGTTGTTTTCTTAAGAGAGTACAGAGCTTTTTTGTTGCTTGTCAAACAACATCAAATTTCAAAGCTGTAACATGTTTGAGAGAAAGAAGAATGAGAACCTTACGGATTCAGAAGGGCAAAACTCTCTGAGCGATTCCAGCTTTTGTAAGCTAGACTTTATGTATGTCAGATGGGGGCTGTATTTGAGTGATTTCTGAAATAGGAAGACAGCCTTATTGAGAAAAATATAAAGGCATATTAATCACTCTTCGGACTATCATCTTTTTCCTTTATAATTTTCAAAACTATCTATAGCAATATTATTTAAATAATGAAGATAATGCCTTATGCTTTTATGTATCGTGTGTCTTCTTGGGATCATGCCTCTCACATAAAAACAGAATGCCTCAAATATTAAAATATTATTTGTCTCCGAATATACATTTATTGCATATTCATGGACTTGTTTTTAAAGAGATATCCCACTCCCAAGTCCCTTTTACAAGAACACTCGTCAATGGTATAGGGTAAAGCCCCTATGAAATGTATAAAACTTATAAGGTATCTCCCTCATCTTTATGCTTCATAAAAGTGCAGGTTGGTACTCTCATATATTTTTCCAGTTTCCAATGTTACGAAAGCCTTGGTTCGTGAGACGATTCATAAGAGGCATATGCCTTTTTTGTACAGTTTTTAATCCACATGCCAGCTCCGCTTGTAACTTGCAAGCGACATGGTTTTGATCGTTTCAACAGAAAACAAATTTAGGATGAGAGAATCCTGCGATGTTCGGATCTCTCATTCAATATGAAAAAACAATAAATACTCTTTATAAATCAATGTGATGTGTCTTAAAGAAGACGAATTGTTTATAAAGCCGCATGGATGAAGAATCTTCGTCTTTTAAGGTGGTGAAAGAAAATCATCAGCCCTATTTTTTCATAAAGGGCATGAGAAAAGTATTTTACAAGAATTTTATACGATAAAAATTATACGATAAAAAAAGAGGGGCTTTTGACATAAGAGTCTTGATCGTTTGTTGCTATAACCTGTATTGTATACACAAATACTTCTATCATTTTTTGCTGTAAAAGCTTCTCTTGGGATGTTAAAGGGTACAATCTTTATGGAAAAAAGAATCCGAGCAAGACAAAAGGCTTATTTCAAAAGATTATATCGCAAGATTGCTTTTGTTTGCATAATACTTTTTTGTATAGTGTTTTTGTGTTTTGTTGTTGCTAAGGTGGTTAGTTATTTTTCTTCTCATAAAAAAGTAACACAACAAGCACCCGTTGAATTGGTTATTCCTGTTTTTGATCTGCGCGTATATTGCAAGGAAATTTCTGCTTCCGTTATGCCCGATATGAAAAGAGAAGTTTATCAGCATTGTCTTAATTTGGAAAGTGAGGCCTATTTTGCTATTCGTGAAATGTGGGATAAGCTTTCTGATAGTGCTAAAAAACAATGTTTGACGATGGTCCGTCCTGGGGATGGAAATTATTTTCTCTTACGAGACTGTTTTCTCAATGAAAAAGAAAATAAAACAGGCAAAAGGCGCAATTACTTTTAAGTTTTTATACGGAAAGTTAAAAGGAAGCGAATTTTATAAAAAAATAAAAGCCTCTTAAATGACTATCTGCCTCAAGACCAATAGCAACCTGATTTATTTATCTTGTTATATCGCACTTCTTATTATTTAAGGTGTGGCGACATAAGGTATGGATGCCGCCTTAAAATGTTTAAGGGGGCGTGGTGGAGTTTCAGAAGGATTTGTTGCGCTTTTTTAAGGGAAGAACGAGTGTGGGAAATCCATTTCGTAATGGTTCTGGTGAATGGTATAATCCTCATGAAATATATAAAATTTATAGAGTATGTTCATCTTTATGGTTTGAAAAAGAGTAAGCCGGTACTATCTCACACTTTGCTTGCTCCCAATGGTGTCTCTCGACAGCCCTTTAGCCTTAGAGACGGTTCATAAGAGGTACTTTAAGTCTTTTTTATTGTTTTTACTCCACGCAGGTTTTCCCACGTGTAACATGCAAGAAAAAGAGATTGATTCAACAGCAAACAGATAGAAAATGAAAAATCCTACGGTATTAAGTTTTCTTACTCAACACAACAAATATGAATTATCATTATAAACCAATTCACTGTACGAATTTTATAAGAATTTTCATTGTTGACAGACCAGTGTGACTCGAGAATCTTCGTTCTTTGAGGGGGTAAGTCAATAGACATGACTAAAATGAGTAAAAAAACTTCCTTTTATAAACATTCAAGGCTTCTTCATGCGTAAAACGCTGTGCTGGGTTTACAAATGTGCTTGTTTTATAATTCTAGTTTTCTTTATCAGAAAATACTTTATCAGAAAAGATAAGTGAGGAAATGCGTTAGGCCATTCTTATTGATAGGCTTTGAGGAGGGTATTTTGTTGAGAAGAAACTGATTTTTTAAAAAAAGTTTGATATATTGGTCGGGTTTTTCATAATTTAATATTTTTTTGTATTTAAGTATTTTATTTTTAAGCTCAATTTGTTATAAATAAAAACTGTGATTAACTTAAAAACTCTATGGGTTAAAATAGAAATTGATAGTATCGTTAGCTTATTTGGAAAAGAAGATTGATCTCTTGGTGATTATAGGGCTTGAATAATACTTCGTGTTAATCTATCTATAAAAATCAAGAGGTTTTGTGAAGCGATCGTGGATTATCGCTCGCAAGGGGTTGCTTTAGCGATGAAGAGAGGCTATATTTATAAAATAAAGAGGTTCGCGCAGTGACTCGTTGGGATGGAAGTGCTTGTGGTTTAAATGCACGAGGGGTAGAGAATATCGGCGTTTTTAAGAGCTGTGGTTTTAGAGCAAAAAAGGAAGCTTCTAATATTCTCTGGCAGGAATTTTTTCTTTGTCAGGTATGTTGTGTGTGTGTTTTCCTTTTTGTTTTCCACAAGATAATTATTTTTTTAGTGAAATATGGTTTATTTTAAAAAAAACACTTGGCATTTTACGTGAACATCATTAGATTTCTGCTGTTTGACAGAGAAAAAGGGAATTTTTGATTTACGATTTCCCTGCTGTTTTGTGATTTTCAAGAAAATATATGCTTTTATCAATATCAGTAGGGTTCGTTTGAGTGAAATAAACGCGGATAGCTTGATAATCGTATGTTAAAAATGATCAGCATTATCAAAAGATAATGTAATGAGGAAGCGTCAATTAAGACACACAATAAGACAAACACTCCAAAAAGGGATAAAGATGAGGCCACAACAAAATAGACGGGTACGCGGTCGCAATAATAACAATAATGGTAATAACAATAATAATCGTCGCGGTCCTAATCCGTTGTCTCGCAATTATGAAAGTAGCGGTCCGGATGTTAAAATTCGCGGGAATGCTCAGCAAATTGCTGATAAATACATAAGCCTTGCGCGTGATGCACAAGGTGCAGGCGATCGTGTTATGTCGGAAAATTATTTACAACATGCCGAGCACTATTTGCGTATTATTTTAGCAGCAGCTGGGCAAATGTCTCAATCGGTTCGGCGTGATGAAAATCGAGGTGATGAAAACGAAAATCGTGATGAAAACAATGGGCAAGAATGCGGTGAAATAAATCTTGACGGTGAAAAAAAGGATGCTGTTGAGGGTGATACAGATGTATTACAAATGTCGTCGCAAAAAAATGGCAATGGCCAATATGATAAAGCGCAAAATGGGGATGCGCGTGAAAACGCTTTAGAGGCTCTATCGGATGAAAAAACAGATCAAGAGCACAGTCTTTCTGAGAAAAATGTTGAACCCGTCAAAAAAACACGTCGTTCTCCCCGTCGACGTACTGTACGGACTCAAGATGAATCATCTCTTGAGCTTTCACTTACAACAGCAGAAAGCTCTAGCAATGGAGATGCATCAACAGCAACAAAAGAGGATTCTTCCTTGCCTGGATTAGGTGAGGGGATACAGAGAAAACCACGCCGTCGCCGAGTGGTCAATCTTGAGGCAGAGGAAAATGTTTAAACCTGAAAGGTGCTGTATAAGCGCTTGTGGTGATGTTATTGGTATTATGATAGTAAATTGTATATACTCAAGAAGCCTCTTGCGCTTTCTTTAGATTTTCACGGGCAGTATTGGGACTTAACAAAGGGTGTTGACAGAAAAGATTGCCTCTTTGCTGGGATTTAAGTAAGGGAATACAGAGAAAACCACGCCGTCGCCGAGTGGTCAATCTTGAGGCAGAGGAAAATGTTTAAACCTGAAAGGTGCTGTATAAGCGCTTGTGGTGATGTTATTGGTATTATGATAGTAAATTGTATATACTCAAGAAGCCTCTTGCGCTTTCTTTAGATTTTCACGGGCAGTATTGGGACTTAACAAAGGGTGTTGACAGAAAAGATTGCCTCTTTGCTGGGATTTAAGTGAGGAAATACAGAGAAAACCGCATCCGTGTATTTTAAGAGGCAGTTCTTTTATGAAGAACGCAATGTCGTTGTTTTATTTAATTCACACTTATATTTAATATTGTTCAATGTATTTATGCCCATTTCGCGTTGGTGTTCATGAATTCTATTATGTGAAATTCATCGGCTATCTTTGCTTAATAAAAGATGTAAGCTGGGCGTTATTGCTTTAATTTTCAATGTTGCAACAGTTCTTCTTTTGATACCGGATCATTCATAAGAGGTATTTTTATTCATCCATTTCCTTGCTGGGATATGTAAAGAAATGATTTTGATTCAGTTTCTTACGAACAGATTTGAAAGGGAGAATCATACAGTATTTGAGATTCTCGTTTGACATGCAAAATAAATCATCACTATAAATTAATATGTTGAATTTTTGCACTCAAGAAGAGGTATTTCTTGCACGTTTATTAGCTTTTCCCAAGTGATGTCAGTTTTCTTAAAAATGGGAATGCGTTGACAGAAAGGTTTCTTCTTTTCCAAGATTTAAGTGAGGGGATACAGTAAAAAACGCGCCGTCGCCCGTGTGGTGTATATTTAATGCTTATCACATTGATTTATAATAATAATTCATTGTTTTGAATGTTAGGTTGGAGCCCCTAAGCCCCTAGAATTCTCTCATGTCCAAATTTGTTCCATGTTGAATCAACAAAAACCATTCGCTTGCACGTTGCAAACGGGGAGAGCCCGTGTGGATAAATTTGTATAAGAAAGGAATAAAAATGGCTCTTATGAACTCTCTCTAGCGCCAAGGGCTGTTGGCAACACCCACGAGTTGGCAAAGCGTGTGATAGTGTCGGCTTGCAGAAAATGTTAAATCTTCAAGGATGCTATGTTAAGCGCTTATTGATGTTAGTTTTCTTAATGAGGCATTATCTTCGAACTCTCTTTTGTTGTTTCAACAGAAAGAACGGCGATTAGAGCACCGGTATGATAATTGTAAATCATAAATTTTGTTTGTCCATCAGGGGTTAAAACTTTCAGTACAATATTGTGTTCTGAGAGGCTTTGCGACAAAATCTGTGTTTTTTCCGGTAGAGAGAGCGTATGATGGATAACGTGTGGGTTTTTGCTGGGAGAGGAAGATAACTCGGTTTGTTTTGGCGCTGATCCGGTTGTTATCACTTTATAAACAATTAAAAACAGTACGGTTAGAATAAGGAAAAGCGTTATTAAAACGGAAATAATCATTAAACCCATAAGTTTTTTTCTCACTCGTTCTACGGCAGGGTCTAAAGGGAGATCTTGAGGCAGAGAATTTTGCTCTGTGTGATGGTCTTTTGAAGGTTGCATTCGCTTATTATCCATCATGTCTTTCATTGATTATTTTTTTGAGATCTGATGGGTTTATGCTTTTAAAGTTTTTTGTGCAAGAGGTTTGTGGAAGAAGAATGCAAAAGAGGAAGCGATGTTGGTAAAATATCTTCTTTGTGGACTGTAGACACCTTGTCCTTTACGTTTTGGCTTTTAAGAAGAAAATTTCCATGGTTTGTTACAGACCAGATCAAGTTTACTTCTTGTTGATGCAAATTTGCATGTACGTTTATACATTGGGCAAAAATTTGTTGTCCATAAAGTGCAAACTTTTTTGTGGACGGTACCATGGCTTGTTCACAAGCTTGAGCCGTTGGATAGATTTTAACCATTGTATTGTTCGAATAGCAACTATTAAAATCATCTGTACATGAAACTAATAAGAGGATAAAAACAAGGGGATTCATCAATTATTTTCCAAATGAGAGGTTGACAGAGCGGACTGCAATTTGTCAGCCTAGGGGCTTCTTCACTGTTAAACGCTTTCAAAGTTTTTTAGTTCCCCTTTGAGATGGGTTTTCCCCTTTATAGTGAATTAATCAAAGTCATTGGTTTGCACGTCATAAAGGGGTGTGTAGGGGCTTTGTATCAATGAGAAATATTTGAAAAAAAGCCTAAAATGCCTCTTATGGACGCTCTCAAAGGTCAATGGCTGTTGTAACATGAAAGACAAATGGTATGATGATGCTCAGCTACTACTTTTATGAAGTGAAAAGGGGCATGAAGGTAAAGAAGGATATGGCGTAACAAGGGGGGCGGGTTTGATGGTTCACTTTACGGGGGCTGGGGGCTATTATATCTTATTTACAGATACTGTTTTGAAATGAGCGTGGATGCGCTGGGAAATATTAAAAAAGTGCGTGAATGAAAGACATAAGTGTATTCTGTTTTAGAATGTCCTATTGTACCTGAAGAGAATATCTCCATTATAGAATGCGATAAATAAAAGCGTAAAATATGCAATTTTCATCAATTAATTGTCGTTGTCGTGGAGGCTTTAAGCCCGTAAAGCTGAAGAATGATGATGGATGTTAGCTTTACTCCTTGAAATTGCATATTATGCCAAAATAAAATTGTATGCGCATTGCGAAAATTACACAAAAAGAGATGGGTAATAGGCTCGCTTTTATTTGGCATAGTAAAAGTTGAAACGGTTTGCTCTTTATCGTTTTGGTTTCTGTTTTAAAATATGCCGGTTATATGAGGGATGGAAGTTGATTAACAGCGGGAATAGATTTTATGTGGCTTTCAGTTCTCATCGTTAAGGTTTTTCGTTAAGGTTTTGGGGAACTATTGGGGGACTATAGAGGTTGGTTTAAAGAGGTTGGAAAATGTCTTTGTGCTTAATAAACAGATGAGACATTTTACTAAAAAAGGGGAAACTTCTCTTGTTCATTGTTTAAAATGCTCTTTTAAGAAAAAATATCAAAATAAGTATCAGGAACAGAGAGGCAATAGACAATTCCTTCTTGTGTCAATTTGAGGGAAGCTGAACCATTCACGGAAATGGGAACGATTTTTTCGAGAACGGCACTACCAAAACAGGCTTTTTTATTGTTTGTGGGAGGGATGCCGGATTCAAAATTTTCATGCCAAGTGATGATAAGTTGCGTTTTGCCATTCAGTTTTGTTTCGATTTCACAGCGTACACAGATGCTCCCCTTTTCTTGGGAAAGGGCTCCAAAAGAAAGAGAATTGACAATCAGTTCATGAAAAGCCAAACCAATATGCAAAGCGGCATTGGGAAAAAGATAAGGATCGACGCCTTCAAGTGAAAAACGTTCTGTTTCTTTCATTAAATAGCCTAAAGCCTGCGTTTGGACCAATTCGCGAAATTGAGCACCACGCCAATCGGAATCCGTGATCAGATCTTGAGAATGAGAAAGAGAATGAAGGCGACCTTGAAATTTTCGTAAAAAAACTTGAAGAGATTCAGTATAGCGGGCGGTTTGACTGGCAATACTTTGAATGATCGCTAGAAGATTTTTAGAACGGTGACTGACTTCGCGAAGAAGGATTTTAAGCACTTGTTCACGGCGGCGTAAGCCGGAAATATTGACACCGGTGGTGATAATACCAATAATGTCTTCGTTATCATTGCGGTGGCAATCAATAGAAAATTTGTACCAAATCTCTTGTTTGTTTGTATCTTCAAAACGTGCTTCAACAGTTTGCATTTTGCCACTGGCTAAAACTTGCAGTTTGATGGTTTCCATATTGTCTGCAAGGTCAAGCGAAAAAAAGTCGCTGTCACGACACCCAACCCGCCATTTATTGTGCAAATGGTGGGGCAAGTTTTCAGCCCATAAATAAACCAGATTTGTTGCCTGATAGAGAACGCAAATATCCGCACCACGAATCGCTTGCATGAGCGCACTCATATGAGATTTATCCATGGGAGGCTTTGAAAGAGGCGTAACAATCATAATTTTAAGATGTTACCCTGTTCTAAGCCGCTTTAGAAGCATTCTCTTGAAAAAATAAAGCTTGGGAAATAAGCGCTTTCACCATATCTGGGTTAAAAGGTTTGGTCACTAAAAAAGTTGGTTCTGGACGCTCGCCAGTGAGAAGCCTTTCGGGAAAAGCCGTGATGAAAATCACTGGTATACGGTCATTTTTCAAAATCTCGTTGACCGCATCAATACCTGAACTGTTATCGGCTAATTGAATATCAGCCAAAATCAACCGTGGTTTTTTCTTATGATACATAATGACAGCTTCATCACGCGTGCGCGCTATTCCTACAACATGATGACCTAGGCTTTCTACCATTTGCTCAATATCAAGTGCAATAAGAGGTTCATCTTCAATAATCATGACTTCAGTGGCAATTTGTTGAGAAATATCAATAGATGCTTGGTTGAGAAGCTTGCGGAATTCTTTCGTATCCAGATTCATGATTTCGCTGGCTTCTTGTTCATGAAATCCTTCAACGGCAATGAGCAAAAATGCTTGGCGTGCACGGGGCGTGAGATAGGATAATTTGGCACTGGTTTTTTGTTCAAGACCAAATTGAGGCAGGGGTTCTGGGATGTTCGGTGTGGTTTGGTCAAAAAGATGGCAAAAAAGCCAATAGGTACCAATTCGGTCAGTGGAGGCTTTGGGAAAAATGGAGATGTCGGCAATGAGTGCTTCCAACATCGCTGACACATAAGCATCGCCAGAGGATTGGCTACCGGTGACAGAGCGGGCAAAACGCCGAAGATAGGGAAGATGCGGGGCAATGCGCGTTGATAATGACATAATTTATAACTCCTTTGACCTTTCAAGCACTTTGTTGGTTGAAATTCTCAACCGATAAAAAAGTTCCTTGATTTGTATGGAACTTTTTACCGACAGCTATATTTACAACTATAAGGCGAAAAAATTCTTCGCGGTGCTACCAATATTATATGGATTAGGGGGATGAAAAATGAACGACCGTGATGAAAAAAATCTCACCACACAATTTACAGTTGGAGATGATCTTCTCGGGGTCAATAGCGAAATAGCACGGAAGTTACGTCAATTTTACATGGAAATTCAAGAAGAGGCACTGCCACGGTGTTTGCTTGAGCTTTTAGAGAAGTTGGAGCGCGCAGAGCAATTTGGCTTAAACAATGTGGAAAAGGTTTGAATCCTTTATGTCAAAGCGCGCGAAAAACTTTAAACAAGAACTCCTTTCTGTGTTGCCGGCTTTACGAGCTTTTGCTGTTTCTTTAAGTGGCAAGCACGATAAAGCTGAAGATTTGGTTCAAGATACTGTTATGAAGGCATGGGCTAAGCAAGATAGTTTTGAGATGGGGACTAATCTTAAAGCTTGGCTTTTTACCATTTTGCGCAATGAATTTTATAGTCAAATGCGTAAAAAGGGAAGAGAAGTTCAAGATACCGATGGCGTGTTTACTCAAAATGTCGCTGTTCATCCTGCTCAATATGGATCGCTTGATTTGCAAGATTTCAAAAAAGCCTTAAATTTGCTTTCTGCCGATCAAAGAGAAGCCATTATTCTCATTGGCGCATCGGGGTTTTCTTATGAAGATGCTGCGACTATTTGTGGTTGTGCTGTTGGAACCATTAAAAGCCGTGTGAGCAGGGCGCGTAATCGATTACAAGAACTTCTTAAGGTGGATGGTGAGTCTGATTATGGTCCTGATTCTTACTCAGCTGGAAGTACATTGTGTTCATTTAACGGCTAAAAAAGCATAATAATTATGATCGATAGCCTTGTTTTTTTTATTCCCGTTATAGCTATTACAGTAAAGTCAGTATCTGAGGAAATTCAGAAGTTTGGCGTGTATCCTTAGGAACACAAGAAAAGCCTGTATAAAACTTTCTCACGGGCTTTAGGTTTTATGTTCCATAAGGTTGCCTTCCTTTGTGCTGAAAAATGACGACTTTCAAGTTCGCCAATGGACATTCTATGACAACAAAAACAAATTTGATGCCTCAAATGCCTTCTTCTGATGCAACGATATCACGCTGGCGGTGGGGTGCGATTGTTGTTTCTCTTGTTATGGCTCTTTTGGCATCGGTTTTTATTATGTTGCTTTCAAATGCCGTTGATCGAGAAATCGCACAGTTGAATACAAGTTCAGAATTGCGCGAACAGGCTGATTTGGTCCTTATTAGCTTGATTGATATGGCTGTTGCTGATCGCAGCTATGCAAAAACGCGCAAGGCGGAAGATAAAATACGTTTTGAAAATTCAGAGCGGGAGTTGGGGAATATTCTCGACTATATCGCACTTATTGTTTATGCGCATCCCCAGTGGTATAAATGGTTTACGGCTTTTAAAGAAGAGGTTGAAGCACGAAAAGCCTTTATGAATGCCCATATGCATGCTCTTGATGCGATTCCTGAACAACCTTCTCAACCTTCTCATGCGGACTCTTTGGAAGTATCAAAGATTCCTGTGGCACGTTTAGCTCAATTGATGACAAGCTTTATTAATGGGGATGATGTAGTGCGACAAAAACAGCGTGAGGGTATCGCATTGATGCGGGCTGCTTTGACTTTGGCGGCTATTGTTTCCGTTGTAAGTACCTTTATTTCTGCCTATTTTGTTATTAATCGTTTTCATCGTGATATGCGCTCTTTAAAATTGTATCAATTGCTGCTTCATAGCGAAAATATCGCTCTGGAAGCCCGCGTGAAAGAACGAACACAAGAATTAGAAAGAGCACGTAATCACGCTGAAAAAGAACGCCAACGGGTTGAAATATTGTTGCAGGATGCAAGCCATCGCATTGGCAATTCTCTTGGAACGGTGTCTTCTTTGCTGGGGCTCCAGTTAAACCGGAGCAAAAATGAAGAGGTACGTTCTGTTCTAGGTGCTGCACGTGATCGTATTCAGACAATTTCTACAGCACATCGTCGTTTGCGCTTAAGTGATGATATGGAAACGACTTTATTGGCAGAGTTTCTTAGTTCTGTTGTGCATGATGTCGAATTGGCAGTTCCTTTTGAATTGCGTGAAAACATCACCATTCACACCAACTTTAAAGATTGTCGCCTGTCTTCAAGAGATGCGACAACACTTGGAATTATCCTTGGTGAACTGCTGACAAATTCCTTAAAACATGCCTTTCCTGATCAACGGTCGGGTCATATTTATATCTCCTTTGGTCCCCAGAAAGATGGACAATTGATGCTCATTGTAGAAGATGATGGCGTGGGAATGAAAAGCCAAACTTTAAAACAAAAAACAGGACTTGGTCGTGTGGTTGTGGAACAGCTCTGTATGCAATTTGGTGAAAAACCTCTGTTTGAAACTTCTGCTTTAGGAGGCACAAAGATTGTTATTCCTTTGCCAAAACTTAGCATGAATAGTTCAAAAAAAAGCTCTGACTGATTTTTTTAAAGGGTTAAACTCTTTGCTCGTGGTAAGCTGCCTTTCATTCATCGTGAATGTATGGGGAGGGCATCTTTTCACAAGAAGAAGGAAAAATACGGCTTCAGTAGCGCGAACACAGCACTCTTTAATATTAAATTATCGATTGTCTTCAAGAAAGGCAACTTTGCTTCTTTATCTTTTGGTGTAATGTTTGATTTTCTCTCTCGTTGTTTTTTTGCTTTATTGACTCCGATGATCGGCTTTCAAAGTTCTCCTTGTCTTAGAGCTTTGAAGTGCTTAAGTGAGCCTTTAAATTTATTTTGAATAAGTGCTCCTTTACGCTAATAATACTTATATTCGTAAGCTCTATTTCTTTTCGAAGAGATTGTTTTTTTTAAGTTTTGTTATTTTTTGTAAGGGCTGTTAAAACTTTAAATATGGGGTGTTTTTGTAAAAGTGTGTAAGGAATATTCTCTTAGGTAAAACTTGCTCATAAAGTTCATGAAACACCGTCCTTTAGGGCTATGAACAGCATACATTCAACAAGTGGAATCTATTCAACAAGAAGTCGGGTTGTTTATAGAATGATATGGATTTTAGAATCTTCGTTCTTTAGAAAAACTCACCTTTAATTTAAGACTTTATTGCATGGAAAACAAAGGGATTTTTATCGTTTTGATAAAATAAACAAGAAGAGTTAGCCTTTTGGGGGTTCATATTTTTCACTTTTCTATTGTGCGTAAACCTGAAAAGGGGAGGGCGTTTTATTTTTAATCATTGTGATGCGACCTTGGGTGGTGGCATATTTCGGCGTATCCTTTAATAGATATTTAAAATGCGGAAATCTCTTTGAGAAAAGTAAGCGCTAAAGCATATTTTTAGATGTTTTGAGTCGTGAAAATGCAGATGCTTTCATGCTTTAAGTCTCTTCGGAGGGTGCTATCGGGCTGTTGATCAAAGAATCAATATTGTTTTTTTCTTGTAGGAATGTTTGTAGGTCTTGATTGGTTAAGGCTTTGCTATCCGGTATACGAATGCGCATGGGATCAACTTTGACGCCATTGACAATGATTTCAAAATGACAATGGGGACCGGTTGCCATTCCTGTTGATCCAACATATCCAATAATTTGTCCTTGTCGTACTTTCACGCCTGGTTTGATGTCTGGTGCATAACGACTTTGGTGTGAATAACTGCTGACATATCCATTGGCATGTTGAATTTCCGTGTGATTTCCATAGCCGCCTGTTACGCCTACTTTTGTGACAATACCATCTCCTACAGCAATAATGGGCGATCCTTTAGGAGCAACCCAGTCAACACCCGTATGCATGCGAATATAGCCTAAAATAGGATGTTTGCGTGGACCAAAGGGGGAGCCAAAAATCCCATTTGGTGTGGGTTTGCGCAGCAAGAAAGGCTTTGAACTCTTCCCTTCAGAATCATAATAATCAACGCTTCCATCTTTTAATTGATAACGGTAATATTTATAAGTTGTATTTCCAAAAGTTGCGCTAATATAACGAATTTCTGGATCAGTGTTTTTGGATGCTTCCTTTGCTTTCAAGTTCTTTTTGCCGTTTTTGTTTTCTTTATCGCTTTGTGGTACGGCATAAAATATTTCGATCTGATCATTGGGTGTTATCGGACTTTTCATGTCAATATTGGTGGCCAGCAGACGAATAAGACGATGAGAGAGAGATTGTGATATATTATGGCTTAGCAAAGCACTATAGAGTGCATCATAAGCCGTTGGTAATTGCGCGCTATTGATGTAAGAATGCGGAATACCATTTTGAAAAGCCGTTTTAAGCGCTTTAGACATTTTAGGCTCTGTGCTTTCAATGAATTGGCCTTTATCATTCAGGGCAATGGTGAGAACATGATGCATCCCTTGATAGATACTTGCGCGTACGAGATGGTCTTTTTCACCAGCTTGTGTCACGATACCAATGCGTAAAAGGCTTCCCTCTTTAAGAGTATCGGAAAGGCTTATTTTTTCTAGCGTTTTTACAACTTGGTCAATTTGCTTTTTTGTATAACTGGTTTTTTTGAAAGCATCGGCTATCGTTTGTTTTTTACGAATAGGAATAATATCTTCAACATAGTTTTTCGTCAGATCGATACGGTGGCTTTGAGGAGAAACGGTTACATTTTCTTGAACGATTCGAACTTCAGGGGATTCTGTGCCTTGGGAAGGGGAGGATGCATCTTCTAACTTTAAAGGATCAATCAATGTGAGAACTGAAAGAAGTTCGGTGCTCTTTTCTAAAGTAAATCCAGCTTTTTGCACTTCTTGTTGTGCCTCTTCATCTGTCAATGTGTCGCTGTCATCAAAATCGAATTGATTTACCTTAAAATCATAGCTGCGTAAGGTGAGTTTTGTTTCGATTTTTGCACCGTAAATCTGCCCAGAATCTTCTTGTGGTGCAATATTTTGACTTTGCGAATCACTGGCAAGAATGCTTAAAGAATCAAATTTTGGATAGCTATATTTCTGGGGGCGATTTTCGGCTAAAGCCATACGAATCCATTCAAAATGTTGTGTTTGAATGACTTTTTCATCGCCTTTTTTTTGTAGAATCGATAGTTCAAATTGACGTTTTCTGTCAAAGCTTTGCCGTGCATGGGTGGGAGAAATACGATCACCTTTATACCCATTGGCCTCAGGGTCTTGTGATTCTGATAGGTTTTCCTGCGTAAACCATTGTGGCGGTGTTACCAATCGCTGTTGTTCATCAAGAGCCGTAAAAAGTGCAATCCCCATAAGAATGCAGGAAGTGATTCCTGTCAGAACGGTTCCCGTAAGCCAACGAGCAGAGACCTGCCGGCGCGCAGGCCGTAAGCGTTTGACGACAAGAGCAGGGTCCTGTCCAGGATCGTTTTTTTGTTGTTCGTTATCCCACATAGATTTATAAGAGTACTTTTCAATATTAAATAAAGAAAGCTAGATAGATAGCTTAGCATGCTTCTACAGGAATTTGATTCTTTTTACAAATTACAGATCATGCGATTCTCTTTATACAGCAATGTCTTTATAAATCGTACCTGTGCAGAAAAATTTCCTTATTAAAGTAGCATAAAACAAGCGTTATTGAGATTAACTCATTCTTAGGCAACTTCCTATTTTCATGCATTGCAATGGGGTGCTATATTTTACTTTAAAGGCGCCATGCTCTCTTTGAACTCCTTTTGTTTTCATGTTTTATTTTTATGAAGGCAGATTTTACCAATAATGTCTTGAAATAGGATTTTTTGTTACAATATTTTATTGGAAATGTTTGGGTTATTTTATTTAAA
>NZ_JBHION010000010.1:0-84897 GCF_042195515.1 Bartonella sp. CB10SXKL
CGTATTAGAATACGCGGCACCTATGGAACGCAAGAGTTTGTTGATAACTACAAAAGCGCACTTGCCGAGTTACAAGGACTCATACTTCCTAAATCAAAAACCGGTAAACTTGTTGAAGGGTCATTTGCATGGCTACTTAAACAATACTTTAACAGCTCCAATTGGCATAGCCTTTCTAAAGTCACCCAAAAACAAAAAGAACTCATCCTTATGAAGGTATGTGATACCATAGGAAACATTCCATACCAAGCAATTGAAAAGAAACATATCATAGCCGGTGTTGAACGGCGTAAAGAAACACCAGCAATGGCTAGAAATTTTCTGAAAGCCCTTAATGGACTTTTTAATTGGGCGATTGATCAAGGTCTTTTGGAAAATAATCCAGCTTTAGGAATAAAAAGACCCCCCCTCAAAAACAAAGAGGGATTTCCTGTTTGGACAGAAGAAGATGTCGAAAAATATTATCAAAGATGGCATCATGGTACCCATGAACGTGTCTGGATTGATGTTCTTTTATATACGGGCTTGCGTCGTGGTGATGCGGTACGCATTGGCTGGAAAGATGTCAAAGACAATATTATTCATCTCAAAACAGAGAAAAGTAAATTCCAAACAGATGTTTTTCTTCCCATTTTACCGGAATTAGCTAAAACGCTTGAAACTGGTCCTATTGGAGAAGAAACATTTATCTGTAGTAAAGTGAATCAAAAATTCACCAAAGAAAGCTTTGGGAATGGATTTAGAGACGCTTGTAATGCGGCTGGAATTAAAAAATCGGCGCATGGATTAAGAAAATTAGCCGCAACACGTGCAGCTAATTCTGGAGCAACAGTATCACAATTGAAAGCAATTTTTGGCTGGACAGAAGATCAGATGGCATCCCTTTATACAAAGAGTGCAGATCGTAAAAGACTAGCTCTTGAAGCTATAAAAAAGCTCCAAAAAAGTTAGGGGCAGAGACAAAAAAACATAATAGAATCAAAGTTCATTAATTCCCTTATATTCTATATAATTCTTTGATTTTATTTACTCTATACCCGCCCCTTGGGCGTACCATCCTCCTTTTTTCTATGTGTAATATATTCATTTTATTTGTGTTTTTAAAAATGAGGGATGCATAAATAAAAACGAGAGAACAAGATTTTAAAAGGAATTTCTTCGTAAATTAAAAGGAATCTCTTTGTAAAAAGGATACAAGAATCATTAGGTGATTAATTTCTTTGTTGCATTTCGAGGATAGTGCTTTACTGCGCACAGTTATAACAATAAGAATCTATAAAATATAAGAATTAGAGTATTCTAGCTCGCGATACGGTAATTTTATAAGTCATATTCTTGCGTATGCTGTTAATTTTTAAATTAAACCAGCCACATCATTTATACGTTTTTTCCAACCTTCAAAACTGAAGTTTATCCCAAACGCATTTTATATGAAGCATTTCTAATTACAGTGCCTTTGTTATCACATTAAACTTTTTATAAATAAACAAACCGTAATCTTAGAGTTGAAATAGCAATATAAAAAATAGATGCTTATTCACCTCACACAACAAATCAAGAAACTATAATTCAGAATACGATCAATTTATTAAATGGAATCTCTGATAATAAAAACGCATAATCCCCGTCCCTCGGTGATCTAACTACCTTATCTATTAAACAGATTCTTCATCAATCATAGAATACTTATAGATTTATAAACACATCACTTCTTTTCAAGGATTAAACCCTCCAACAAAATTTTACACTCTATTGATAATATATTCTAAAAGCTCATATTTGAATGCTTTTTTCCCTTGTTTTTACTTTTCATTATAAAGTTGAAAGTGTTATATAAGTAGTATCGCTTAAAAGAAAAAGGATTTCTAATGGTAAAGATCAAAGTAGAAAACCCCGTTGTTGAACTTGATGGGGATGAGATGACCCGCATCATCTGGAAATATATCAAAGATAAATTAATCCATCCCTACCTCGACATTGATCTAAAGTATTATGATCTTTCCGTCGAAAATCGTGATGCAACCAATGATCAAGTAACAATCGATTCTGCCAATGCTATAAAAGAATATGGGGTTGGTATAAAATGCGCAACCATCACACCTGATGAGGCACGCGTTAAAGAATTTAAACTAAAAAAAATGTGGAAATCACCTAATGGTACAATCCGCAATATTTTAGGAGGAGTCATTTTTCGCGAACCCATTATCTGTAAAAATGTCCCTCGCCTTATTCCTAACTGGACAAAGCCAATTATTATAGGACGTCACGCTTTTGGCGATCAATACAAGGCAACAGATTTTAAATTTCCAGGAAAAGGGAAATTAAGTATTAAATTTGTAGGTGATGACAATCAAGTTATTGAACATGATGTTTTTGATGCTCCAAGCGCAGGGGTTGCCATGGCTATGTATAACCTTGATGAGTCAATTCGTGATTTTGCCCGCGCATCCTTTAATTATGGACTACAACGGAATGTTCCAGTTTATCTTTCAACAAAAAATACCATTCTAAAAGCTTACGATGGTCGTTTTAAAGATATCTTTCAAGAAATATTCGATATGGAATTTAAAACTGAATTTGAAAACCGTAAATTATATTACGAACACCGTCTTATTGATGATATGGTTGCTTCTGCATTAAAGTGGTCAGGTGGATACGTATGGGCATGTAAAAACTATGATGGTGATGTCCAATCTGATATTGTTGCCCAAGGCTTTGGTTCTCTTGGTCTCATGACTTCTGTTCTCATGACACCTGATGGTAAAATTGTTGAAGCAGAGGCTGCACACGGCACCGTAACACGCCATTACCGTCAGCATCAAAGAGGCGAAGAAACATCAACAAATTCTATTGCATCTATTTTCGCATGGACACGTGGACTGGCGCACCGTGCTAAACTAGATAACAATGAGAAATTAAAAAACTTTTCCACGACATTGGAAGAAGTTTGTATTAAAACCGTCGAAGAAGGTTTTATGACTAAAGATCTCGCACTTTTGATTGGGCCTAAACAAAAATGGCTTTCTACAACAGGTTTCCTCGATAAAATTGATGAGAATCTCAAAAAAGCAATGGGCAATTAAGTTATTAATTAAATTAAAATTCAAAGCTCTAAACAGAGCTTTGAATTTCTCTTGGCAAATTCAAAGAAGTACCTTATAAGTAAAAAGAGGATAAATTTTTATTAAATAGCAAAAAACGGTGAAAAAACAAAGCTGGTCTGCGCTTTTATTGGGTAAAAATGGTCTTTGCTTTTTAACATTTACAGGTGGTGTTGTATTACACGCTACCAATGTTTATATTGTTATTACTATTTTACCTTCCCTTATAAATCATATTGGCAATGAATATTATTCTTGGGTGGCGACTGTCTTTATTACAGCTTCACTCCTTGGTACTTCACTTGCAACAAAAATATTAGGGAAATTAGGTCCTCGCAACGCTTATGTTATCTCTGGTCTTATCTTTACCCTAGGCACTTTCTTGTGCAGCATTTCTTCATCTATGCCATTATTTTTAATAGGACGCTTTATTCAAGGATTGGGAAGTGGTTCTTTGTTATCTCTATCCTATTCCATGGTACGTATTGTTTTCAGCCCATCTTTATGGTCACACGCATTAAGTGTTATCTCTGGAATGTGGGGAATATCAACCTTGTTAGGACCAGCAATCGGAGGAATTTCTGTATATTATGGCCTATGGAGAGCATCCTTTTGGATCATTGGCGCATTAGCTATATTCTTCTCACTCATAGCCTTTAAAATTTTACCCAAAAAGAATGAAAACTATGTTCCAACATCCCCCCTCCCTCTTCTCCAGCTTCTCACACTCACCTTATTGATTTTTATCATCTCTGTTGGAGGAGCTATGGACACAACAATGGCAAAAATTTGCGGATTAGTTATCGGACTTAGTCTTCTCTTTGTTTTAGCAAAAATCGAATCATATAGCTTTCATCCTATGTTGCCGCGCAAATCCTTTTCTTTCTCTTCTGAAATTTTTCCTGTTTACGCATTAATACTCGTTATGACAACAGTCGTGTACAGTATAGAACTTTATTTACCACTTTTTCTTCAAGAACTTCATGGACAAGCTCCACTTATAGCCGGTTATATAGCAACACTTATGAGCCTAGGGTGGACGTGTGGAGCCCTCTCAAGTGCTGCTGTCTCCACAAAAAAAATTCGCAACATCATTATATACTCGCCCCTATTAAAACTGTTAGGCATAGCGATTCTTTTATGGCTCATACCAACAGAAGTTTCCACGCTTGAATATATTTTTATTATTTGCTTAGCACTATTTTCTATTGGAATCAGTGCAGGCATAGCATGGCCACATTTGCTCACACGAATTTTACAATGTACAAATGATGAAGATGCTCTCCGTGCCAGTGAATCCCTTACCTCCGTACAACTATTTTCAGCTGCATTGAGTGCAACTCTAGCCGGAGTTATCACCAATCTTGCCGGACTCTTTAATCCTGGAGGAACAATAGGAATGATCTTAGCAGCAAAAACTCTTCTTGTAGTGCTCATTGGTTTTTTATTTTGTTTTGCTATTCCATTAGCGCTGCGCATTTCTTACTGCATGTTAAAAAATCCAACAGGACATTCCAATAATTAAATAAATATAAAAATACCTTCTTCATTTTAAAAATGAAAAACATTAAGCATGCTTCTCCATATACCATGAGACGCAAAAAACCATTAATCCACACAAAGTTAGAACACTTCCTAAAACAGCTGTATATTCATAACTATAACCCAATTTTAAAACTAATGCTCCAGATTCTGCACCAAGAGCGTTGGCAATATTAAAAGCAGACTGCATTAATGCTCCTGCCAAAATCTGTCCCTGTAGTGCAACATCCATAATTTTTGTTTGTATAGAAGGCATAGCAGCAAAAGAAGTTCCAACAAAAAAGCATCCTATTGCCGCTGTTAACGGAGCATAGGATAAAAAGAAAAAAATAAAAAAAACAAATACGCTCCAAAGCATAGAAAAAAATATCATCGGCGAAATACCAATTTTAACAGCTAATTTAGGCCCCAAGAGATTTCCTATCACCATTCCCAATCCAACTAACGGCATAATAAATGGTACCAACTCAAGTGAAACACCAGAAATATGCATTAATGTTGGCTTGATATAAGTGAAAACAGAAAATAATCCTGACGCTCCCACCGACACCATCAACAAAAGAAGCCACACCTGCTTTTGCTTTAATGCACCCATTTCTTGCAAAGGATTCGTTTTTGGAAAACTTGAATCACAAGGAAAAAAATTCCAAATAAGCAAACAACATAATAAAGCGATCATCCCCACAAGGACAAAAGCAATCTGCCAACCAATAAGTTGACCAATCCAAGTAGCACTGGGTGCTCCCAAAACGGTTGCAATTGTTAAGCCAAGCATAACATATCCAACAGCTTTAGAACGTTCTTTCATTTCTACCATTGAAGAGGCAACCATAGCCGCAAGTCCAAAATAGATTCCATGGGGAAGTCCACTGAGAAAGCGTAATACTACTAATATGCTAAAATCAGAAACAAAGGCACTAGCAATATTTGCTAAGGCATAAAAAAGCATCAAGCCTATCAAAACAGTTTTGCGTGATACCTGAGCTGTTGCCACAGCTAAAAGAGGTGCTCCAATCACAACTCCTAATGCATAAGCAGAAATATATTGACCAGCGGTAGGAATATCAACATAGGAACTTCGTGCCATCTCTGGCAGTAGCCCCATTGCAACAAACTCTGCAGTACCAATAGCAAAACTGCCCACGGCAAGAGCTAAAATTATTAAACGTCGTATTCTCGAATCAATTCCCAATGCAAGAACCTTTTGTTGATAAGAATCCCTCATATCATCACTTCTGGATAGGAGTTTTAACTGTAAATATCTGTAATACACACAAACAAAAATTCAAAACATTGTTATACGCATGCCCAATAGTCCCCAATAAAGTTTTAGAAATATTTTTATATATAAAGCATTTTATGGAGTTTTAAGTAAGATTCTTTAATGGAAAATCTTTGAAAACCTCAAGATCATAGACGTATTCACCTATTTCTATCAGATCTACCAGATAATAAACTTTGTCTCCTCTTTTCAGCCGTTGAAATTTTACAGTGAAAACTTTAACAACGATATACTATACCCTATAAATAATTCTAAAATTTGCTGAATAATGCATTTCAAACAAGTGAACAATATCTCATCATTATCTTGATACAAAGATAAAACTTCTCCCCCAATTATTGTTGCTTTATTTTTGCTACCTAAATGCAGATCCCCCAAATCGATAAGCTATAATTTTAACTTTAGGCCATTCTTATAAATTATTATAGAGTCTTTTAAAAATTCTCATGATAATAGTGCTTGGTTTCTAGATTTATTAAATATCCTCTTTTAGGCATCTTTCCCCCTCCCTCACAGAGGAATCGCATCAGATATCTAACTCACTATCTGTAAATTAAAATATCCACGTAAATATATTATGATTATTTTCATATAAATTCTATAAACAAAGCAGAAAACAAATATAATAAGTTTTGTTTCAATATATATATTGATATTTTATAATATATGATAATTATTGTGATTAATATTTAATTTTTATTACATTAAAACTATAGCTTTTTAGTTTTACAATATTAATAATATTATATAAATCTCTTTAAATAATATTTATATTAATATATAAAAATAATAACAATATAAAATTATAACATTTTAAATATGTAATCTTATTTTAGTTTTATTTTAATTTTCTAAAAATTTATCTGTTCGATTGTATATAATCCATTCTTTACCTTTAATAATAAAAAACACAAAATATCTCATAAAAATACAATTTTCATACTTCTTTAAGAGTTCGCTAACGCCTCATTAACATTGTTGCTGTAAACAGTCATCAGAAACAGAAAAACTGTTTTTCTCCGGATCAGGTAGCGCGTACCGGAGTAACAGTTTCTGTTTTTATATAGTAATTAGAAACAGAATATGTGCCCTTATAAAACCGCACTGTTATATTTTAAGATAGTGAAATTTTATAATTTTGGAAGATGTTTCTAATTTCATATTTTTAACTAAATTTGTAAGTGCGAGAATAAATTCAATAAAAAAATGAGGCGTTATATTACGATTAATATTTTAGCGTCCTTGTGCCCATAGAGCACGCGTTTCAGCGCAAAAATCAGCATAACAGCCTTCCTCAATGGCATCACGAATTCCCTGCATAAGTTGTTGATAATAAAAAAGATTATTCCAAGTCAACAACATCCCCCCAAGAGATTCACCAGATTTGATCAAATGATGCAAATAAGCACAACTATAATCATGTGCTGCTGGACAAAGTGACTGTGGATCAAGAGGATGTGGATCTTCTGCATAACGCGCATTACGCAAATTAATTCTACCAAAGCGGGTAAAAGCTAAACCATGACGTCCTGCACGCGTTGGCATAACACAATCAAACATATCAACACCACGTGCAACACTTTGTAAAATATCATCAGGTGTCCCTACTCCCATAAGATAGCGTGGTTTATCCTCTGGTAAAATCGGACAAGTAGTATCCAATACTGCTGTCATAACACTCTGCGGCTCACCAACAGCAAGCCCTCCAATAGCGTAACCTTTTAAATCCATTTCTTTTAATGCTTGAGCAGAACGTTCACGCAGTTTCATATTATCACCACCTTGAACAATCCCAAACAATGCTTTATCTGGCTGATCTCCAAAAGCTGTTTTACAACGCAGCGCCCACCGCAATGAAAGTTCCATAGCTTCTTCCATTTCTTTTTCAGTTGCTGGTAATGCAATACATTGATCCAACTGCATCTGGATATCCGCACCAAGAAGTCCTTGAATTTCGATAGAACGCTCTGGACTCATTTCATAGTAAGCTCCATTAATGTAAGAGCGAAAAATCACACCTTGTTCAGTAATTTTACGGATTCCCGCCAATGACATAACCTGAAAGCCACCAGAATCGGTTAAAATAGGTCCGCTCCAGCGTGAAAATTCATGTAATCCTCCCAAACGCGCAACACGTTCAGCTCCTGGACGTAACATTAAATGATAAGTATTCCCCAAAATGATATCTGCACCAAGATCACGAATTTGATCCATATACATAGCCTTAACAGTTCCTGCCGTCCCAACAGGCATAAATGCGGGTGTACGAACACATCCTCGCCCCGTTATAATTTCTCCTCGACGTGCATACCCATCTTGAGCAATTTTTCTATAATGAAATGTCTTTATCATAACTCTCGTCTTTTTGATTCCATCAATGCATATCTCTATAGAAAGAAAAAAGATATCCCCTTACGCGCATTGTCATAAGCTTTATGAATTAATTTTTGATTCGCTCAATATTGTAACCAGCATCAAAAATTAAACGAGATAAAAGAACATTTCTTGTTAAGAAATCACCATAATAAAAGTGATAATCTAACTCTAGAAAAATAGTAAAATCCTTATAATATCATACCTCAAAATACCTACGCTTATCCTTAACAGAACTGCAAAATTATTATCACAATAATTTCATCTTCACATACTTCCATAAGCAGTAACTTTGTACCCATAAAAGAAAATTTTGAACGCATTGTACAGCTCACAATATTCTTTAACTTTTACAGATAAAAATTTTTCATCTACTGGGCACAGCGATCCTCACGCTTAATAAAAGTGCAAATGAACATAATCATTTATCCACTCACAATATTGAGATAGCTCTTGGCATTGGAGATAATTCACAAAAGAAATTAACGTGTAAATAAAAATACTTTAAAAAACTAAAAATGCTTTTTGTAAAGATTCTCAAATACCAAAAGCTCTATCGTAACATTAGAGGCTGAAAAAGCGTATGATGGTACCCGTTTGCTCCTTCACAAGCTTTAAAGATGGTGGTGCATAATATTTTATACTATTTATAGCTTTAAAACTATACATGCCATGAATGTCATCGTGGAAGTGAATGTTGATATGTACTGAGAAATGCTTCTTAAAAAACACGTAAATATGCAACACAAGTGTATTCCGTTTGGAGCGTTCCTCTATAAAAAAACGAGAAAAATAAAAGCGTAAGTCCATGCATAATCTTCATTATTTAAAAGATATTGCGTTAGATACTTAAAAAAGTAAAGTTGAATTAAAAAGGAGATGGCAAGACTAGCCATTTATTTCACTTCTGCGCCTTTATTATATTCTTCTAAGATTAAACTGTCTTCTTATTTTAAAGATTACGCCAATATATATATATAAATGCTGGTTTTCCACCTTGCTAAGAAAACTGGATGAGCGAGTAAAGCTCTTATCCGTCTTAATATGTGTTTCAAACATGCTTCTGCATTAGGATTGGATGTTGATTTACAAGCAGAAACAAAAGCACACGCTCTCTCAGGAAAGTAACATCATAAAACTATTAAGACCAGCAATGGATGGAAGAGAACTGCCAAATTTTTTATAAAACACTTTGCCAAACAACAACCATAATACAACAGACTTTGCGTTTTCTTATTCTGACAAGTGTTTGTACAAATCCTTTGCGTTATATTCTTAAGGAAGATCCGATTGAAGGAAATATATGGACAATGCTTAGCTCGAAATTATAAAAGGTAAGCGTGATACTACAAAAGAGTTTTGTGTGCCTTTATTGATCAGAAAAGAGTATTTTTTTCTTAGAAACTTACAATTAAAATCAGTATAGTTTATACTATTTTGCATCCGCAGCAATAATGGCTTTGGTAATTGAATCTGGATCTGAAACAGGTTCACCACGTTTAATTTTATCAACATTTTCCATACCTTCAACAACCTGCCCCCATATGGAATATTGACGATCAAGCCACGGAGCATCTGCAAAACAAATAAAAAACTGAGAGTTAGCAGAATTTGGATTCTGACTCCGTGCCATAGAAACTGTACCACGCTTATGAGAAAGATTTGAAAACTCTGCTGTTAAATTTGGTTTTTCTGCCCCCCCCATACCCGCACGTGATAAATTGAATTTTTCACTATCCTTCTTTCCAAATTGCACATCCCCTGTTTGCGCCATAAAACCATCAATAACGCGATGGAAAATAACATTATCATAAGCACCTTCACGTACCAATTCTTTAATACGTGCAACATGACAAGGTGCTAAATCAGCAAAAAGCTCAATAACAACTCTGCCCTTTGTTGTTTCAAGAATTAAAGTATTTTCTGGATTTTTATTCTCAGCCATATGGAAAGCTCCCTTGATTCATTTCTCAACTTGTAAAGTAGCAGCATTAATAACATCAGGATTTTTTACAGATCCATTATTATTTGTCGTACCTTTTTTTATTTTATCAACAACATCCATCCCCTTTATAACCTCTCCAACAACCGTATACTGACCGTTTAAAAAAGCAGCATCATCAAAACAAATGAAGAATTGAGAATTCGCGGAATCCGGATCTTGTGACCGTGCCATCCCAACTGTACCACGCTTAAACGGCTGTTTTGAAAACTCTGCCGGTATATTGGGATAATTTGAGCCACCCATACCAACGCGTTTCAGATCAAAATCTCTACTGCCTTTTTTTCCAAATTCTACATCACCAGTTTGTGCCATGAAATTAGGAATAACGCGATGAAACACAACATTATTATAGGCCCCCTCCTCTGTTAATCTTTTGATTTGCGCAACATGTTTTGGCGCCAAATCAGGACGCAGACGAATAATGACATCACCATCTTTGAGAGATAAAACAAGAAGGCTTGCATCGCTTGCTGGTCTAGGATTACCAGCGACAGCGGACAATGAAAAAAAACAAAACACACATATCAAAACAGCAAAAATTCTACGAGACACAATTATTCTCCCCTAAAAGATTGGAATTTCGAGCTCAAAGCTTGTGCAACATTGGGCGGTACAAATGGTGTCACATCACCTCCCATAGAGGCAATTTGGCGTACCAATGTAGAAGTTATCGCACGCCCAGAAACACTTGCCGGCAAAAAAACAGTTTGCAATTCAGGAGCCATAACGCCATTCATCCCGGCCATTTGCATTTCATAATCAAGATCAGTACCATCACGCAATCCACGAATGAGAAATGAAGCACCAACTTCACGCGCCTTCTCAATGAGAAGGTTGCTAAATGAAAGAACCTGCAATCGATTAGAATCTGCACCAAACAAGTCTTTCCCGACCTGCGTAATGAAATCAACACGCTCTTCGAAGCTAAAAAGTGTTTTTTTGTCAGCCTGTATCCCTATAGCGACGACCACCTTATCAGCTAACACAAAACACCCTTTCAAAACATCAAGATGACCATTTGTAAGAGGATCAAAAGAACCCGCGTAAAGAGCAATTTTCATGACTTTACTCCTTCCTCTTAAAAATTATTTTTCTTCGCTCATATCAACTGTATCAGAATGCTTCTCACCTTCATCATCTAATGAACTCGTATCATCTTCAGGTTCAGAAATACGTTCAACCGATACGACTCTTTCACCTTTGGCTGTATTAAAAATTGTGACTCCCTTAGTTGAGCGCCCAGCAGTACGAATTCCCTCAACAGGGACACGAATAAGCTGCCCCCCATCTGATACCAACATAATTTGATCTTGCGCCTTCACCGGAAAAGCCGCTACTAATTTACCAATTTCAGCTGTTTTAGATGGATCTGTTGCGCGAATCCCCTTTCCGCCACGTCCCGAAATCCGGAACTCATAGGAAGAAGAACGTTTACCATAACCAAATTCACTCACTGTCAAAAGCATTTGTTCACGTGCATGAAGTTCTGCATAACGTTCATCTGTTAACTCTGTTTCAGCACCCCCATCTTCTTCATCAAGAGTTATAACATCTTCAACATCAGCATCTGCACCAGAAGCACGCCGTTCATTCATTACACGTTTAATATAAGCAGAACGCTCAATGGACGTCGCCTCGACATGCTCTAAAATTGTCATCGAAATGACTTTATCGCCTTTAGCTAAATTGATACCACGAACTCCCACAGAATTACGCCCAGCAAAGACCCGAACATCAACAACTGGAAAACGGATACATTGTCCATTGGCTGTTGTTAGAACAACATCATCATGTTCTGTACAGGTTTCAACAGAAAGAATTTCATCTTCTTCATCAAGTTTCATCGCAATTTTACCATTACGATTAACCTGAACGAAATCTGATAATTTATTACGACGCACAGTTCCACGTGTTGTCGCAAACATAATATCTAATGCACTCCAGCTCGCTTCATCTTCAGGCAAAGGCATAATCGTTGTAATACGCTCACCTTGTTGTAAGGGAAGCATATTGATCAAAGCCCGCCCACGCGATTGGGGTGTCCCCAGCGGCAGTCGCCAAACTTTTTCCTTATAAACAATCCCACGTGATGAAAAGAAAAGAACCGGAGTATGCGTATTGGCAACAAACAACCGCGTTACAAAATCCTCATCCTTCGTGGACATACCAGAACGCCCCTTACCACCACGTCGCTGTGCACGATAGGTATTAAGAGGCACACGCTTAATATAACCACTATGGCTTACCGTTACCACCATATCCTCTGGCGCGATCAGATCTTCACTCTCCATCTCAGCGCTACCAAAACCAAATACGGTACGTCGCGGCGTTGCAAACTCCTCACGAAGAGCACTCAACTCATCCTTAACAATACACATAATCCGCACGCGTGATGCCAAGATCTCAAGATAGTCAGCGATATCCACGCCAATTTTATTCAATTCATCAGCAATTTCATCACGCCCAAGGGCTGTCAATCGTTGCAAACGCAATTCTAAAATAGCACGCGCCTGTTCTTCAGAGAGATTATAAGTACCATCCTCATGAATAATATGACGAGGATCATCAATAAGTTTAATCAAAGGCGCGACATCCATCGCTGGCCAGCGTCGCTCCATTAACTGTGCACGTGCTGTCTGCGGATCAGGAGCTTTGCGAATAAGCGCTATAATTTCATCAATATTGGCAACAGCAAGGGCAAGACCAACCAAAACATGTGCTCGCTCACGCGCTTTACGCAAAAGATATTTTGTTCGCCGACTGACAACTTCTTCCCGAAAAGAAACAAATGCACGAAGCATATCAAGCAACGTCATCTGTTCGGGTTTTCCCCCATTCAAAGCAACCATATTACAACCAAAGGAAGTTTGCAGCGGCGTATACCGATATAATTGGTTTAAAACAACTTCCGCAACAACATCTTTCTTCAGCTCAATAACGACCCGATATCCATCACGATCAGATTCGTCACGCAAATCAGAGATTCCTTCAATGCGTTTATCGCGCACCAATTCGGCCATTTTCTCAATCATCGTTGCCTTATTAACTTGATAAGGGATCTCACTCACAATAATTGCTTGTCGACCACTGCGAATCTCTTCGATCTCAACTTTAGCACGCATAATGATTGAGCCACGCCCTGTTTCATAAGCTGCACGAACACCAGAATGTCCGAGGATAATGCCCCCTGTAGGAAAATCCGGACCAGGAATAATTTCAATTATTTTATCGAGTGTGATATCGGGATTATCAATCAAAGCGATACAACCATCAACGACTTCACCAAGATTATGGGGAGGAATATTGGTTGCCATTCCCACAGCAATCCCCCCTGACCCATTAACCAAAAGATTGGGAAAACGCGCTGGCAAGACAACCGGTTCACGCTCACGCCCATCGTAATTATCCTGAAAATCAACAGTATCTTTATCAATATCAGCTAAAAGTTCTTCTGAAACTTTTTCTAAACGACACTCAGTATAGCGCATGGCCGCAGGTGGATCACCATCAACGGAACCAAAATTTCCCTGACCATCAATTAATGGATTTCTTAAAGAAAAGTCCTGCGCCATACGCACTAATGCATCGTAAATTGAAGCATCACCATGGGGATGAAATTTCCCCATAACCTCACCAACAACACCAGCAGATTTACGATACGACTTATTAAAAGAAAGCCCCATCTCATTCATAGCATGAAGGATACGTCGATGAACAGGCTTAAGACCATCACGGACATCAGGGAGTGCACGTGAAACAATCACGCTCATCGCATAATCGAGATAGGAGCGTTGCATTTCATCAATAATACTGATTGGTTCAATACCGGTTAGCACATCACGTTCTGGGTGTGGAGTAAGATCGGTCACAATTTCAAAACTTTCAAAAAAGAATCATTTCACTTTATTTATAGCGAAAAATACACCAAAATGCTAATTTCTCTCCCATGACAAAAAAGAAATTTAACAATATTTTTCAAGATGTTATTAATTTATATTTTAAATTACCAATAATAATTAACAATTTTCACTTCGCTAAACTTCAAAAATCTGAAACAAGCAAACCATAAAATGATCATAATACTGCAAATTAAAGACTCTTAAAAAGGGACATCATCATCTAATTTGTGTGAAAAACTTTCTCCCAATTGATTATTATTTTGACCAAAAGTATTTCTCTGATTTGAGTGACTATCGGCAAAGCCACCACTATAACTCCCTCCTTGACTTGCTCCTTGCTCCCCGCTCGCAGCTCCCCGCCCATCAAGCATTTGTAATTCGCCACGGTACTTTTGCAAAACAATCTCTGTTGTATAACGGTCATTTCCATTTTGATCTTGCCATTTTCGTGTCTGTAACTGCCCCTCAATATAAATTTTGCTGCCTTTTTTTAAATATTGCTCTGCAACTTTGACAAGGTTTTCATTAAAAATAACAATACTATGCCACTCAGTGCGTTCTTTTCGCTCATTTGTATTCCGATCGCGCCAACTTTCTGAAGTAGCAATACGCAGATTTGCCACTTGATCACCAGAATTCAAACGGCGGATTTCAGGATCGGCACCAAGATTACCAATCAAAATAACTTTATTAAGGCTACCAGCCATCGTATAAACTCCAAAATTTTAATTCGTAAAGTACTCTGTTCTATAACAGTTATAACCATCTTGACCTTCAATTTACATGTCGCAATTGACCATCAATATGGGTATGCTATCCTTTACCAATATTGTATTCAGTGTAATTATAACAAAAGATGATAAAAACGCATAGTTTATTCCACCACGAGAGAATAAAAAGCTGCTCATTTGTATTTTTTTCACAAAACTTATACCTTCCTTTTGCATTAAAGCAGTTAAACACATTGTAATTCTAAAAAAACAGTTTTATTCCATTTTAGGTGCTCAATTTTTGCCACATATGCCAAGGATAAAGTATGACTCATCAAAAATATATCTCCATTCGCGGTGCACGTGAGCATAACCTTAAAAATATTGATCTTGATCTGCCTCGTGACAAACTCATTGTTATAACAGGACTTTCTGGATCAGGGAAATCATCTTTAGCGTTTGATACAATTTACGCTGAAGGACAACGTCGCTATGTCGAAAGCCTTTCAGCCTATGCACGCCAATTTTTGGAAGTCATGCAAAAACCCGATGTCGACCGCATAGACGGTCTCTCTCCAGCTATCTCCATTGAACAAAAAACAACCAGTCGCAACCCTCGTTCAACGGTAGGTACCGTTACTGAAATCCACGATTACATGCGTCTTCTCTTTGCACGTATTGGTATTCCTCATTCTCCTGCAACAGGACTTCCTATTGAAAGCCAGACAGTAAGTCAAATGGTGGATCAAATTATGTCCTTACCAGAAGGAACACGAATTTTTATTATGGCACCCTTAGTGCGAGGACGAAAGGGAGAATATAAAAAAGAGCTAACAGAACTTTTAAAAAGAGGATTTCAACGCGCTAAAGTTGATGGAAAATTCTATGAAATCGCTGATATTCCACCTCTTGATAAAAAATATAAACACGACATCGATGTCGTGGTAGACCGCATTGTTGTACAGAAGGATATCACCTCTCGCTTGGCTGATAGTATAGAAACCTGTTTACAGCTAGCAAATGGGCTTGCCATAGCTGAAATGGCAGACCAACCCTTAGCACAAAAAGAAACGACAAAGGAATCTGCTCATAAATCAAAAAATGATACACACAAACGGCTCATTTTTTCAGAAAAGTTTTCCTGCCCAGTATCGGGTTTCTCTATTCCTGAAATTGAACCACGCCTTTTTTCGTTCAATAATCCTTTTGGGGCCTGTCCTCTCTGCGATGGATTGGGTATCAAAAAGGCAATGGATCCACTAAAAATTGTGCCAAATAAAAACCTTACCCTAAAGAATGGAGCCATTGCTCCTTGGGCTAAATCAGATTCACTTTATTATAGTCAAACCTTAGAAGCATTAGGAAAAGCTTACGGTTTCAAACTCACAGATCAATGGTGTGAACTCTCTAGTGAAGCACAACAGGCTATTCTCTATGGTACAAAAAGAGATGAAATTTCTTTTATCTATAAAAATAATTCTGGTTCGCATAAAATGACCCAACCCTTTGAAGGAATCATCCCTAATATGGAGAGACGCTGGAAAGAAACCGATTCTGCTTGGTCTCGAGAAGAAATCGAACGTTATATGTCTTCTTCGCCCTGCCCAGCTTGTCACGGTTATCGTTTAAAACCAGAGGCACTTGCTGTAAAAATAAACGGAATGCATATTGGGCAAATATCAGATCTTTCTATTCTAAAGGCAGATGATTGGTTTGCCAATGTTCATCAATATCTCACAGAAAAACAACGTAATATCGCGGTACGTATTTTAAAAGAAATTCGTGAACGCTTAGCTTTTTTAAATCATGTAGGATTGGAATATCTTACCTTGTCTCGAAATTCAGGAACGCTTTCAGGGGGAGAAAGCCAACGCATTCGGTTGGCATCCCAAATTGGTTCTGGTCTTACAGGCGTTCTTTATATTTTAGATGAACCATCTATCGGTTTACACCAACGCGATAATGAACGCCTTTTGGAAATGCTGCGTCATTTGCGCAATCTTGGCAATACAGTTATTGTTGTTGAACATGATGAAGATGCTATTCTCACAGCAGACTATGTTGTTGATATGGGGCCTGCCGCGGGCGTTCATGGTGGAGAAATCATAGCGCAAGGGACACCGCAGGAAATTATAGAAAATTCAGCCTCTCTCACAGGCCAATACCTTTCAGGAAAAATGGCTGTTAAAATGCCGACAAAGCGACGCAAAATATCAAAAACGAAAACACTTAAAGTCATTGGCGCCAAAGGCAATAACCTCAAAAATATCAATGCGAATATTCCTCTTGGAACCTTCACATGCATAACTGGTGTTTCTGGAGGAGGAAAATCAACATTTCTTATTGAAACGCTTTTCAAAGCAGCATCACATCATATCATGGGCTCTCATCACAGCCCTGCCAGCTATGACAAAATTGAAGGATTAGAATTTCTTGATAAAGTCATTGATATCAACCAGTCCCCTATTGGACGCACCCCACGCTCTAATCCCGCAACCTATACAGGTGCTTTTACACCGATTCGTGAGTGGTTTGCTGATCTTCCAGAATCAAAAGCCCGCGGTTACAAAGCTGGGCGTTTTTCATTTAATGTTAAAGGAGGACGGTGCGAAGCATGCCAAGGCGACGGAGTCATCAAAATTGAAATGCACTTTTTACCTGATGTCTATGTTACTTGCGATGTCTGTAAAGGAAAACGCTATAACCGAGAAACACTAGAAATAAAATTCAAAGGACAGTCTATAGCCGATATTTTGGATATGACAATTGAAAAGGCAGAAGAATTTTTCCAAGCTATTCCCGCTATTCATAATAAAATGGAAACTCTCATTAAAGTAGGATTGGGTTACATAAAAGTAGGACAGCAAGCAACCACACTTTCTGGTGGGGAAGCACAACGTGTAAAACTTGCGAAAGAACTTTCTCGTAAAACAACGGGACGTACACTCTATATTTTGGATGAACCGACAACAGGTTTACATTTTCATGATATTTCCAAACTTCTTGAAGTGCTTCACGAACTAGTCGAGCAGGGCAACACAGTTATAGTCATTGAACATAACCTTGATGTTATAAAGACAGCCGACTGGATTATTGATTTAGGACCAGAAGGTGGAGATCGCGGTGGTGAAATTGTTGCAATTGGACGCCCTGAAGACATCATTAAGGTTCCCGCTTCCTATACGGGAAAATTTCTAAAAGATGTTTTACTACGCCCATCTCTCTATAATTCCAATTCTTAGAAACGCTTTTTATTGTAAAATACAGCATACTAACAAAGCCTGTACTTTTATTATTACCTGTAAACCAACACCTAATTCCAGTAGTGCAACACGTTTGAAGCAAAGACTAAAAACAATTTAGCGCTTTATAAGCTGTTTCAGTTGTCGTATTGCCAAATAAGAATGCGCGCATAATTGCATATTTATTCTCTGTTTTGTTTATACCTGAAACGACCAGACAGCCTAAACTGGGAAAAATACGAAGTTTTAAGGGTATAAATAAGTTCCTATCTTTACATCACTTCTTAATTTATCTTTATGATTTCAAAGGAATCCGCGGCAATATCTTATAATGAAGATTGCCATTGCTTCACGCTTTTATTCATCGCGTTCCTTAATGGGATCATATTCCTCACGAAGGGACAAAACGCCCCAAACGGAATATATTTGCATTGCCAATTCACACATCTGTTTTAAAGAAACATTTCTCAATGCTCCCAAGCCCATTTCACAACAGCAGCTATGAATGCTATAATGATAAACTCATTTATTGTACACCACCATTTTTACGTTTATGAAGAAGCATAATCAGCAACATCACACTCTTTTCCAATATTTATCTCCCCTACTCCCTAATATTGTAAAGCCTTTAGTGATAGAAAGCTTTCATAAAAAACATTTTATTTTTTTTCAAATGTTGTTACCCACACACTCGTACTATTTATGATATATAAAGGTATTGTTTTGATTGATTGACGACAAAAAGATCTAAAATGAGAAAATCCTACGCTATTAGAGTTTCTCATTTAATGTGGAAAATGTCTAATTATCCTTATAAGTAAATGTGTTATCTAAAAAAAGAAACAAAACTCTTTTATTGTATAATTTGAATTCTTGTAAAAGAATTGTAAGGTTTTTTCCCAAAAAACAGTGTTTGACTGTATTCTACAAAAGAAACTCTCCTAAAAGAGCTTAGAGTATCATTATTTGCGACTTTTTGTGCACAAAGTATCTGTTGGACATCTTACAGTTGTCAATATAATGTGATGCAGTCTAAAAAGACAAAATAACGTTGGAGATAATTTCAGCATGAAAAAAATTGAAGCCATTATAAAACCTTTCAAACTTGATGAAGTGAAAGAAGCGCTTCAAAAAATTGGGTTACATGGTATTACAGTAACAGAAGCGAAAGGTTTTGGTCGTCAAAGGGAACATACAGAACTTTATCGTGGTACGAAATATGTTGTTGACTTTCTACCTAAAGTAAAGATTGAAATTGTTGTGTCCGATGAAAAACTGGAACAAACTGTTGATGCAATACGTAAAGCAGCTCAAACCAAACATATAGGAGATGGAAAAATATTTGTCTTTTCCATTGATGATGCAATTCGTATAGGCACGGACGAAACCGGTATCGATGCCCTTTAATAAATAACGAGAAAATTCACTTTTTTATCCACCTCAACGCCACATTAAGGAAATTGAATATGACAACCGCATCAGATATTATCAAACAGATTACAGACAACGAAATCCGTTTTGTTGATTTACGTTTTACTGATCCACGAGGAAAATTGCATCACATTACAATGGATATCGCAGAGATCAGCGAAGATACTTTTAGTGATGGTGTCATGTTTGATGGTTCTTCAATTGCTGGTTGGAAAACAATTAATGAATCTGACATGGTTTTAATGCCAGATCCAGAAACAGCACACATTGATCCTTTTTTTGCTCAATCTACTTTGGTCATATTTTGTGATGTACTTGATCCTGTCTCTGGTGAATTTTATCGTAGAGATCCTCGTTCTATCGCCAAAAGGGCTGAGGTTTATATGAAATCTTTAGGCATTGGAGATACAATCAATGTAGGTCCAGAAGCAGAGTTTTTTATCTTTGATGATGTGCGCTATAAAACGGACCCTTACAACACAGGGTTTAAACTCGATTCAAGTGAACTTCCCTCCAATGATGATACGGAATATGAAACAGGAAATCTAGGGCATCGCCCACGAATAAAGGGAGGCTACCTTCCTGTTCCGCCAATTGATTCCTGCCAAGATATGCGTTCTGAAATGCTCACAGCACTCAAGGATATGGGCGTACAGGTCGAAAAACACCATCACGAAGTAGCAGCAGGCCAACATGAATTGGGTATTCGTTTTGATACACTTGTTCGCGAGGCTGACAAGATGCAAATTTTTAAATATGTTGTACATCAAATAGCAAATAGTTATGGGAAAACAGCAACCTTCATGCCAAAACCAGTTTTTGGTGATAACGGCTCTGGAATGCATGTCCACATTTCCATTTGGAAAGATGGCAAACCCATTTTTGCAGGAAATGAATATGCCGGACTATCAGAAACCTGTCTGTTTTTTATCGGTGGTGTTATTAAGCACGCAAAAGCAATAAATGCTTTTACCAACCCATCCACAAACTCCTATAAACGTTTGGTTCCTGGTTATGAAGCTCCTGTTCTTCTTGCCTATTCAGCACGTAATCGTTCTGCATCTTGCCGTATTCCTATGAGCTCCTCACCAAATTCAAAACGCGTAGAAGTGCGTTTTCCAGACCCAACAGCAAATCCCTATTTGGCATTTGCAGCCCTTTTAATGGCTGGTCTTGATGGCATCAAAAACAAAATTCATCCCGGACATGCTATGGATAAAGATCTTTATGATCTTCCCTTAAAGGAACTTAAAGAAATCCCTACTGTTTCAGGAAGCCTGCGTGAAGCGCTTGAAGCACTTGACAAAGATCGTGGCTTTCTTAAAGCTGGCGACGTTTTTGATGATGATCAGATTAATTCCTTCATTCAAGTAAAGATGCAAGAAGTCTTGCGTTACGAAACAACACCCCATCCTGTTGAATTTGATATGTACTATTCTGTTTAAACAATCAATACGCATTCTTTTGATTTTTAAAATGGAGGCAAAAGCCTCCATTTTTGTGGATATTCTTCTCATGCAAAAGCGCAAGAGGCTTTTTGCTCGTCCGCTTTTCCTTTATAATGTGTTGAATCTCTTCAAATGAATTAACAAAGGTTTCTAATGCCGCGAATTTGTTTTCTCGTTCCCGTTCTTTTATGCATTGTCTTTATCACATCAACAACTAAAGCACATACAATAACCAACCAAAAACTTACAACTCTTGAGAAAGCAACATCTGCTTATAGTAAAGCACTTAAAAATGCCGATGCAAATGCCATCTTAAATGCTATTCCTCCCCAAGTCATCAACCGCTTAACCGCCAAAAAAAATCTTAATCAATCACAATTTCTACAAATCATGAAAAGCCAAATAGAACGGTTGGCAGAAAGTTACAAGATTGAAACGATCAACATTGATCAAAAACAAAAACGTGAAGGTACCCTTGATAATGGTACCCCTTATTTTGTTATACCCGTGGAGCTTGTAACCACAACAAATGCTGGAAAAAAATGCTCTATTCAAACTGAAATTATTGCCCTACTTCACGATAACCAATGGTATTTTATCCGTGGTAATGACGAAGCGCTCTTAACCATAACCAATGAACTATTTCCTGGACTTGATAAAGTAAAAACCAATCCTCAAAAAGTCACAAAAATACTCTGAGCCAAAAGAATGCACGTAAATAAAAGATTTACCCCTATAAACAAGTTGTAACAATTGTAGCAGCAGCCTTAAATTCAACTTTTTTATGAGCACGACGTGCTATTGTTTCTTTATCTATTCCCCATTGTTCCATCATCCAATCTTCATCTAAATGGGCAATAGACCAAGCATGATCAGCATCAATGTTTCCCGCAGCAACAGCAAGAGCAATGAGAGCAGATCCCGTTAAGGTTGTCATCATATGAAGTGCAGCAAGCATATAAGCAGACTCAACGCTACGTAAATAATGACTCACAGCTTGAAGTGCTTCTGGTGATTGTTCCACATGCATCAGCCCTTCTGTCAAATAAAACCTTGCACCCAGTTTTTTTTCTGCCCAATCTAATAAAGGATCCCATTGCTCAGATTGTTTTTGCACCAACTCTTTAGGTGTCTGTGCACGATAAAAGATCATATCACATGCAACGAAACGCAATAAATCTTCAAAAACCACCTGCATATCATCAGCGATACCATCAATAACAGTATTAACCAAACGCGTCATCGGCATTTTTGCAGGATCAACAACGTGCTTTTGGTTCTCAAATTCCTGAGCAACATATTCAGCAAACACTTCTGTTGGCACATGAAAATGACGCCTTGCGGGCGTTTTTACAGGACGTTCATCCAACAAAATCGTAAAGCCGACCTCCTCACAAGCGATCTTCACTTGCTTATAAAACCGTTTTGGGTGTGATTGGCATGAAAGATTTTGAATCTTTTGAACAGAACTCTTCTTATTCAATGGTATATCAAAACGATCCAAAATCTCACGCATATTGTTTACCTCTGATCTTTTCAAAAAAAACGACTGTTTTTTTAGGTTCTGTAGCTTCAATAAGGTTTAATCTGACCTTCTTAACGATTCCAAAGAAGAAAAAAGACCTTACCACCCCCCACTCTAATTTAAGAGTTATATTTCATGTTTCTTTTACAAACAAGACAATGATGATTGCCTTTTATATATTCAATACAATCATAATAGTAAAACAATTTTTAAAAGTATGATCTTAATTAAGAAATTAAATATATTGAGTTTTATGGCAAAGATGTTCACGCCTTACCAATTTGCTTATTATTCATCTACAATAGTATTATCAATATGAATAGATTCAAAAACGCTGCTCATCCAAAAAATGATAGAGCAGTACGGTTTACGTGTCATTCACCTTCGCTTAACCATTCCAATAATTCTCTAACATATCCAATAAATACCCTGCATAGAATTTTTCCTGCTCAATCACTCCCCTAAACGACGATGTTTTACGGCATGATAGAATAATGACAAGACAAAATTTATCGTAAATTTTCTTTCACATATACATGATTTTATAAAGCACTAAATTACTTAACGCATTGTGCTTGATGTACTCTACATATTACACTAGTTTAAATTTAGGCACATAATTATAAAGAATAGAGATCATGCAATCTGAAAATAATACTTTTATCTATACACTTGGCCCTGCAGATACTAACTGTGCAACTGCAGAATAATGGTGGCTTAACAATCACAATAAAAATATTTTGTCCACTGACTCGAGATCCCGTATTATCTTATACGCAACTCTTGAAGAAGCATTTAATGAACTTGCTCAAAAAAAAGATAGGTATCTCCTAAGCCGTGCTACTTACCCTGATTTGCATACACTCATATTTACCCGTTTAGGTGATATGCAATTATTTGACAGCTTTATCATGCCTACTCACTCTATGGTTTTAGCTAAACGCAATAACATTGATGAAATTAAAACCGTAGCGACTCATCCTGCCCCACAATCTCTGGTAGCTCATCAATATGACAAAGTATTTGCCAACAGCAATGCTGATGCAGCCGTTCTTTGTAAGGCTGAAAAAGCAAGATTCTTGTATCACAACATCGGTTGCGGCAAATCGCTATAGGCTGAATATTGTCGAAAATTTTGGACAAGTGCCAATGGCCTTTTTGCTCCACTCACTAAAGTCAACTAATCATGAAAAAATCTGAAGCGCTTCTTTCCATTGTTAACTTGGTTGACAAATTCCGTATGCGCCAAGAACGAGATGGGAGCATTAAAGAACCAACTTCAGCAGATAATAATATGATCAATGAATTGATCACTCTGCTGAACCACCATGCCAATATTCTTGACGGATTATCTCCAAAACTTTTAGCGACCATTTCTGATGATCTTCATCAGTGGATAATCAGCGGTTTAACGACCCCTCCTAAATTTGATAACACTTTGGCTGCTTTCAAAGCCCCATTACCAGATGCTCCCTTGTTTTTCTTGGCTCCAATGCGTGCAACAAATGGACCTGATCCAGAAGGATTCCGGCTGGAATTAGTTACAGGATATCGTCATGAAACGGCCTATCTTGCTGACGCCTCAAAATATACAAATAATTATGTATCACCTTTTCAATGTATAAAAATGGGAATAGCATCAAGAGGTTTTTTAGAAGGCAATTGCATTGTTCTATTCCCAGAATCTGTAGCGGCTGCTCAAAAAATTGATAAGCAAGCATTTGCTTTGTTTTTTTTTCAGTAAATTCTTTGATATTTACAACAAGCAAACAATTGTGGAAGCTGAACGTTTACTCGGTCGAGATAGTAAATTCCTGTTCGGTCAATTGCATAGTCGTAACTTATCTAAAGAAGACATTTACGATGCTCGCTGTTTGTGGGGCTATTATCATGACTATGCACATCATACCGGACCGCGGCCATTGGATAAAAATCTGTATATAAAATTAAATTGGTTTACAGGTCTTCTAGAAGAAACTAAAGTTGATTTAATTATAGTGCGTATTATGCTACAAAATCATCCAAAATTTTGGAAAGAAATAACTGAATTTATCCTATTAGAACGCATATTTCGTTATCCAAAAGATTCTGATCAGCATATGACATTCGATGCTGGTACAGGGATCTTGCTTTTTGAAATATTGATGCGGAACAAAGCATTGATTGAAACAAATCAAGGTTATCTTCAATTTGATTTGGAGCGTCTTGAAAAAGTAATAATATTGATGATAGCAGATATAGAAGCACTTGAAGCATTAGATGATGACGCTTATTTGGCAGGAGCTAAAGATTATATCCAAAATAATCTTGGAAAACCACAGACCTCAAAGTCACGATTTAATTTTTCAACATCATCTTATGCACAGCGAGTGATTAGAGGATTAAATCATTGAGTTTTATAAAAGGACGATTATTATTATTTACTTTTGCCATTCTAGCATTGTTTTCCATAAGTTGGTTATTATCTAAGAATTTGGTTAGCAATATACCCGTCATGCATGCGGTTGGACTTAGGTTGTTTGCCACCGCTGCCACCTTATGGCTGATTGCAATATTTCGTGAGAAAGCTGTTTTCAGATCCCTACCATTGCTTTCCATGATACCTTCTTTTTTAATTCTCTCAGTGTTAGGATTTTCGCTGTATTTTGTATGCAGTTTTGGCGCATTAAAATCACTCAAAGCCAGTGATTTAACCATGGTGCTCGCTACTATTCCAGGAATTACTTATATATTAGGTGCATTGACAAATGTCCTTAAATTCTCATGGCTGAAGCTTAGTGGAGTGATAATTGTCAGTGTAGCAGCTGTAGTATTCAATATAAATAGTGGAGAAGGTGGATATTATAACCTGATAGGAGTAGTGCTTGCCTTAACAGCAGCACTTTCTTATTCTGCTTATGGCTTATTGTCTAAACGTTATCTTAAAAATCTACCTTTGCTCACCTCACTGGCTTGGATCACGACAATTTCTGCAGCATCATTTATGCCATTATTTATTTTTGATCCTGCCCCACTCTTCTATCTTAAGTTAGAAGATATATTTAAAATATTGATTTTAGGAACTGTTTGCTCGGCACCAGTTTACGTATTATATCAAAAAGTTTTAGCCGAAGGAGGCGTATTATACGCCAACACTATCGGCGTATTATCCCCTTTTGCAGTGATTGCATGTGAATGGATAATCGGCTCGAGCCCTTCTCTCAATATGATCAAAATAATTGCTATGATTGTAGTTGTTATAGGGATGACACTCTTATTTATAGATGCATCAAAGGTATCTACATGGCAACATAAACGTCGTGCCCAAAATTCCAAATTTAATGAGGAAACAAAATGAAAAAACTTGCGTTAATTTGCCAGCGCAATGCAAAATTACCATTTATATTTGAAGCAGCACAAGCAGCTAATATCGAATTAATAATGATCTATGATACCGCTGAAAGCGCTCCCTCTCAACACCCCGCAGCAGTAACTTCAACTTGGCAACTTCCTGTTTTTGATAACCCAGAGGCAGCTCTAGACATTTTTGCAACAGGAGCAAAAGAACGCAATATTTCTGGGGTTATAACCCTTCGCGAAGAAGCCATCCTATGGACAGCTTTGGCTGCAAAAAAAATCAATACTCCAAGTATTGAACCAGAAATAGCAGCATTAACCCGAAATAAATATCTCATGCGTCAAGCTTTCGCTAAAGCAGGCTTAAGAACACCAGGATTCTTTTATATAGATCATCCAGAAGACCTATCAAAAACACAAGCCTTGGATTATCCACTCGTTATTAAACCCGTCTCTGGATGGGCAAGTACAGGCGTAATGTTAGCTAAAAATTCCGCCGAACTTCCTGATCTCATTAAAGCCGTATGGAATGTTCAGCATAAAGACATGGCACGTTTTAATGATAAAAGTAAACCTGTAGGTTTAGTCGTAGAACAGTATTTGCCAGGAAAAGAGTTTGTCGTAGAATGCTTTGTTGATACAGCAGGTGTACACGTTCTGGCCGTTGGAGACAAGGGACAGCCTGAGGGACCATGGTTTGAAGAAACAATTTATCGTCAACGCTGTGATATAGATGATCCTTTAATTATTGCTTTATGTGAGGCTGCATGCTCTGGAGTTAAAGCTCTTGGTATAAATATAGGTGCTGCCCATGTAGAGCTACGCCTAGATGCTCATAATTTACCTTATATCATTGAGATTGGCGCTCGTATAGGTGGATCGGGTGTCTCCCATTTTATTGTTGAGCAAGGTACAGGGATTTCATTTGCAAAACTATGTATGAATGCCGCTTTAGCTGAACAAACCCCAGACCTTCCCGATATACTCCCAGCTGAAAAAGTGGCGGCAAATTATATTATTCCTCTTCGTGGTCATGGACGGTTTTCTGGATTTTTAGGTCTAGATAAGGTTGCACAGCATCCTCAAACCGCCAGAACTATCATTTTCTTTGAAACCAATCATCTTTCACCACCTCCACCAGCATTTGGTGGATATCCTGGTTTTATTTTCTCTGTTCATAACTCAAACGAAGAAGCACGCAATTACCACAAATGGCTCGATGACACCTTAAGCATCATATGGAAACACCATGTTTATCAATAGTCCGATAAAGATATTTTTACTGCCCCTGAACTTTAATATAAATCTTATCGATACAAACGAACTCACAATGCGAATGCGATTGCCTAAAACTTTGCAAACATCTTCCATTAAAGGTACATATTTCAAAAAACAGGAATTGAGGAAGATATAATCTACTTTTACACCCCATTTTAATAAAAGCTCTTCAATGTTTCTATATTTGAAACAATAATAAAAACTTCTAAACGACTTTTTTGATACGATCAACCTCTTCTCCCCACGTCTTAAAAGAAGAAAAAAAGATCTTACCTCCCCCACTTTGATTTAAAACTTATATTTCATATCTATTTAACAAAGAAGACATGATCTTGTTCATATATTCAATACAGCCATTAGAACAATTTTTTTAAAGGATTTATCTTTATTAAGAACTGAAAATATTGAATTTGATGTTAAAAGTGTTCAAGCTTTACCACTTTTCTCATTATCCACCTACAATAATGCGATCGATACGAACAGCTTCAAAAACGCTTTTTGCAAAATTTTAAAGCATAAAAATACGCATCATCCACGAAACGATCGAGCTGTATATTGTACATATCTCCTCCTTTGCTTAACAGCAAAAGCTTTTAATCAACAGTTAATATCTCCCTGCCTTTCATGATTGATATCAGCGACCTCAAACGCCAGTACTTTACAGCATGATCGGATAATAAGGCTACTATTTTAAAAAGCTGATGACAAACACATCCCCAATATTTATAGCCAAAATAACACAAATAGATTCACAGTCTCATTATCATTTTTTTTGAAGCATTTAAGCTCCCCTATCAACCAGATAAAAAAATAAATCAACGTGATCCTTCCATACTTATTAAAACACATGATAGCATTATTAAAAGAAGCAATTAAAATTCTGCACCATCAATGGTTTAAATCCCGACAATAAAATAAAACTTTAAAAATTACATTTATTATTTTTAAAAAGATTTATTAAAAATGATAGCGCAAACCACCAGAAAAATGAACTCCAGAAAAACCAGCCTTGGTTAACCTATGCTGATAGCTAAGATCACTGTGAAGTGTAACTTTAGAAGAGAACTGCGCATTGATACCCAAACCTGTTTCTAAAGAAGACCCGAAAGAACCCAACTGGAAAACATCTTTAAAATGAACAAATTGTTCTTTATCAAAACAATGAGCAAGATGAATAGTGCCATAAAAAGAAATGATACGATCCTTTTCGGAGGCTGTAAATGTTTTACTTAAACGCCCACCAACACGCATAAACCATTGATCTATTTTTTTCATCTCAACATCAAATCCGTCAATATCACGAAACTTATCAAATTGAAGATGTTGATAAATAAGCTGAAATTGCGGATCAAAAATAAGACCTTCACGTCCTATCATAGACACTTTACCAGCAGAAAAAGAAACGTTGAGAGGTTTTGCTTTTAATGTCGCCGTCTTACCCCAAACACGGCTATGCACATCCCCTTTAAACAAGCCATAAGATAAAAGACCGTCTACGTAAAAATCAGTGTAATGTTTCACACTAGCATATGCCGTAAATGACCATTTATTAAATGTACTCTTTTGACTTTGTTCCACATTATGAGGTTGTAAGGAAAGTTTTCCATAGGTTCCCATAATCCCAAAAGATGTCGTATTATGTGCACTCTCTACCGTTTTAAGCAAAAGATCTGTTTCTATAGCGTTATAATCAACATGTCCATCGTACCCATATTTAAGTGTAGAAAGATCTGAGACATAACGATAACGTCCACCATAACTCTGAACAGATAAAGCAAAATTCCCTTCAACTTTTAATAATTTACGAGGAATAGACCGCCTAACGTGCAACTGCTTTTGTTGATGACTAATATCCATGAGCCCAACATGAAACAAAGCATTTGGTACCAGAAGGTAAGTGGGAACCTGTGGAACAACCTCCCTGATCTTTAACTCAGAAGGGGGAATAGCAGACACCTCTAAAGCAGGCTGAATATATTTACTTTCAAGGCGGAAATCCCAAAAATCTCCATCTCCTTCAACCAATCTTTGAGAAGTTTGTGCATTTCCAAGAGCAGAAGCTGGACCATAAGCATGAAGATAATATTGGTAAGGCAAACCCTCTAATGCGATATAAGCACGATTTAACTGAAAAGAATCCTCTGCCGCTTTTCCAGAAACCTGAATAAGTGAAATACTATGAGCATTTTCACCGGTTGCTATCTCACCCTGATTTCCTGAAACAAATTGCACATAAACTGTCGTTTTTCCAGAAACATCACCATGTATCAAAAGCCGATCAGTTTTTTTATTATCGAGCAAACCATCACTACTGAGATGTGTATTGAGATAAATATCTGCCCTATCTTGCGCACTATAAACTTCTTTTTCTCCCTTCCCAATATAAAGTGTCTGATACTCCTGAAACATTGGAATCTCAAAAGCAATAAAACTATCAGAAACTTTCACAAATGAAATAGACGAACTTGTACGGTTTGCAACTTGCAAATCTATCCCTTTTCTTTTTGTCAAAAACCATTTTGATCCCCCTGTTAAATAAAGTTCAGCAATAGAATCATCGGCAACACGAGTCCCTCCTATCAATGAAGAGGAATCAGCCAAAATCGCTACAGTCCCCCCCTTTTCAGCTGTTAATAATAAATCACCAAAAATTTTTGTACCTTCTGTTACTCCAATATAACTACGACTTTTATTACTATGAATAGCTGTTCCGTCTGGAACCTCAAAAATTGTCCTTTTCAAAAAGACAAGTCCCTGTTCATACGCATCATTTTCCCCATCCCTCTCAAAATACATACCATGTTTGTTACCGATTGCTTTAATTGTTGAATCTTCAATATTAACCCGTGAAATTAAAATATTTCCTTCCCTGCCATTATTGGATGGTGTGTTAGAATCTTGTCCAACTGTTAAAACATGAACATCCGTAGAAATAATATTCGTATTTTTTACATAAACAGAACCATGATGTTTTACATTGAAAACTGTATGTGTAATTTTTTCATTTGTATTTTCTTTGTCTTCTGTTTTTTGATATTTTGAAGCAATGGTAACACCATCTAAAGTCGCACTACCCCCTCTCCCCACATAAAGCGCAGCAGCATCATTCACATCAATAAATCCACTTTTCATCTGAATACTCGCATCAGCCCTAACGAAAAGAGCACTCTCTTGACCGATACCCAAACCTTCCACTTTAATTTCTGTATCCGTTAACGTAACAGATGCTCCTAGATTCTCTGCATAAGCAGCAATCTGAGAAGCCTCAATTGTTCCACGATTAACCTCAATCATTCCACTATCAGCTTTAAGACCTATTGATACATTTTTAAAAGCTGAATCGCTCAAAACAATTCTTCCTCCTCGTGATACAAAAACACCATAAATATCTTCTATACCTGCAGTAGCTTCAACCTCTACACGCATTGCCTGAATAACTGTATTTGGCTCCTGCACTACTATAGCAGCAGGTAAAATGAGAGACCGCCCCTCCCCATTCTTTTCTTTAACAGGTGCCGTGAATTTATATACTTTATCACTAATTGTATGCTTTGAACCATCACTGCATTCATAAGGTAATTTGTTTTTGTCACATGACAGTGATGTATATGAATGAGAATGTGCCTCATTTATATTTAACAAAAAAGAAAAAATAGCTGCTGTAAAAACGCACGAATACAAGTGATTGTTAGATACCTTGACTATCATTGTTTTTCAAAACTTTCTTTTTTCAACAAAAACAAAAAATGCTGGCAAAAAAAATAAACCACAAATTAAACACAACAAGAATGAAACAAACAAAATTATTTTATTTTTTATGATAAATTACAGCACTAAATAATATGTTTTGTGTCTTATGTAAAGAAAGAACAAAAAGTTTAAAAATACCATTTAGGATGACAATCCCTTTAAAGAATGCATCTCAAAAACCGCTGAAAACTGCAATTACAAAGTGCCGAAAAACCAATCTTTAAAAAAACGTGAAAAAATGCGAACTTTGAAGAGATACAATATTCAATTTATCTCACCACCGAAAAATTAAAATACAACAAAATGAGAATAACTTTTAAGATTAAACGATTAAAACGTTTTAATAAAACACAGCACAAATAAGATACAGTATACGAAATCTATAACCGCATTATCTCTTCAACCACAACAAAAAAACAAGAAATTGCACACTAATGTATAAGCTAATCTACATAATTTCTATATTAGAAATGCTAGACATCTGACAAAAAAATTTGAATTAATAAATGTAATATTTTAGATCTTTTGATAAAATCTAAATACAGTAAAACACTCACCATTTTGAAATTTAAAAACACAAAAATAAAATTTCATCAAAATCAGCTCTATGAAAGCTATCTGTTTATTATCGTTAAAGCAAATATTTTAGCAAAGCTATTATTTTCCATTCTTTATATTGAATAAATTTCTCTAAACAACAACTCACTATCCTCCGTTATCATCATCTGACAACGACATTATTGCTAATCTCGTAGCTGATGAATATAACTACATTGGAAACAAAAGACCGATATTTCTCTCTTCTCCCGTTTAATATTTTTATTCAATTATTGCTTTAAAAATCAACGTTCTACTGTTGGCGATCACTTGTGCAAAGCTTTTTTTATTTTCTGGCGCTTTTTATCATTTTCAAAACGTAACATCAAATCTCGCTCTTGTTTTGTCGAGTTGGTTACACCAAAAGTATCATTGTCCATAACCTGCTGATACCCTGCTACCATTAAATTGACTAAAAATGAATCACTTCGCGGCGCTGATGAAAAATAGATTCCCTTTGAATCTTGTAATTTGTACCGATAACCTGCTTTAGTCATGCACTCATAAACTGCTGCAAAATCACTTGCACGCGAATCCATATTTTCAGAAGAAGCGTAGATTGGTTTCCAACCACATTTTGACAGTGCTTGTTGGACCATAGACTTATTGACACCGGGCTTTTCCCATAATTCTAATGTCGATGGGGGAGGTTTGCTAATACACCCAGCAGTGCTTAATAAAATTATAGCACTCAATAATTTCAATGTTTTTTTCATTCCCCCTCCTTCAATATTTACGATAGAAAGACTGATAAGTCTTCTAATATTTGCTCACACGCAAGATGACTCTTGTTAGCATATAGATATTGAAGAAACAATCCCACCCACCCCATGCAAAAACAAGAATGTAAGGATTTTTGATTACAGCAGCCTCAACACTTAAGGTTGACATTCAGGTTGTTCTTTATGCTCTTGACAATGAGGACTATTCAAACGCCTCTCTACACTTCGCTGAGGAATAACTGCATCAGGTTGACAAATTGGAAGATTTTCATATTTCTCACACCACTTCATTCTTCCCAATTTATCTTGAAAACCTGCTTGGATCATACATGCATTCACAGACTCCTCTGCATTGAATTTCTCATCCATACTTTTTTCTGTATCAAGACGACCATCAAAATGCTGCATGCCACATTCTAATAGAGCTTTTTTGATCTCAAGCTGATCTGCACCGGGCTTTTCCCATGCATCTACAGCTGTTCGAGAAGGCTGCTCTTCGTAACATCCAGCCATAACAAATAAGGTTATCCCGCTTAACAATTTTAAAATATGCTTCATTTTCCTATCCTTGAGTAATTTTGATATTACGAAACAATCTATAAATTATTTTACATGCTGTTTTTTATTTCCAAAACAATGATGAACATTATCAGCCTATATTATTTTTATCTTTCCGAAGATTATGCCATAATTATTATAGCAAAAATACGGTAAAATTATTACTAAAACCATATTCTATCAACGATATGCTTATAATTATTATCAATATTTTGATTACAACCAAAATAGATATTTTATATCATTGCACCAACAGTTGTGGTCCCCATAAATAATTAGCATTGACATGCTGAATTAAGCTATCCCCGCACGGGCATGAGAAGCATGAAGGTAGGGATTGTTGATCATCACAAACAGCAAAACTTAAGGTTTGCATTCAGGTGCATTTTTATACTGTTTACAATAAGGGCTGTTCAAGCGCTTCTTGACACTGCGCCTCGGGATGACAGCACCTGGACGACAAATGGGAAGGTTTTCGGCTCTAAAAGTATAACATGGCCCACCCGCTCTTGCTACTTCTTCATCTTTATAGCGAAAACCTGATTGAAGCATGCAAGCATAAATTGTTGCTTTTGCATTGATGCTCTGCTTTCTATTTTCTGGATCGACATCATAAGGTGTTGGCATGCCACATTCTAACAGGGCTTTTCCTATCTCAGTAAAATCTGCTCCTGGCTTTTCCCACGCACTCAAATACCCTCCAGGAGTTTTATTAAACTGACATCCGGCTATACTCAATAGAGTTATCGCACTTAATAATTTTAGAGTTTGTTTCATTTTTTACTCCATGATTTAATTCAAGGCTTTTGTTCTAAATGAAATGTGCCATAAAAACTTTTGGCATTTATAACCCACATCTCCAAGACAAGTATAGGAGCTTATGGGATTCATGATCACTCTCCACCATTCTGTCCACCAGTTACTACCAGCAGGTATTGTCGCGTAGGTATAGCCATTACCGCCAATCCATCGGCTTACAAAGTCATATCTATGCCCATCAAAAAACCTGTTTCATGCGTCTGTGAATGGCTGCTATGATGGTCTGTCATGCCAACAATCGTCATACTTTCTCCCATTACATTGATATCTTGACCGGAAATCAGATGAGAAGCAGAAATCTTGGCTTCTCCTTGTGCGTCTAACACGATGTTGCCCGTCGCCCCAAGGATAGAGGAGACCGTTGTGGTATGCGATTAAGAACTATCGGACGATTTCTCATGCAAAAAGCCACTTGATGACGACTGTTTTTGCTGATCATAGTGTTCTTGAGCACCTTTTATGGTAGTATTGAATAATTTTGCACCGCAATACAGTTGCGGAGTGTATTTTGTCCGCCTCCACTTGTGATAAAAATTACTCTCGTATCAATATTATAAAAAATAAGTTTGATCCTTGCTATTGTGAGCGCAATAACAACAAGAGTTGTAACACTGTCACACGTTCATTGTTCTCTTTAATTTACTCTTCTATGAGATTTTATTGTGATACCTTGCTGCTCTTTATTAAAGTTTTTGCAAATACAATCATACAATGCCTCTAATGACTTTGTTATCCACTATTTTCTACTAACGCCAATCCTCTTTGAGAAAAAAATACATAAAGAACTTTATCTTCGATTCTAAAAGCAATAGTAGTTTTCTAAACAATAAAATTTAAACAACCAATTTTTTAAAGAGCTTAAAGAACAATTTTTACAATAACTTCTCTTGTGGAACAGAACTTCATTAATACGTTTAGAAAAAGATATCTGCCTATAATCTTGTATCTGGTAAAATCTATTTGCACTATTAGGCATTTTTACCTGAAAGACTTATATTGATTGCAGGGCTCACCATCAAAAAATGCCTAATATTTATATGATTTGGTCGTTACCGTAAGCAATGGCTCACAAAACTTCCAAAGCAAAATAATAACGAGCAGATTTTTTCAATCTAGATTGTTCTAACCTTTAGAGAATAACAATCAAACACCTGTTTTCCTGATGACATCAGCTATTTGTTTTGAGCTTTATCTCTATTCACATTTTATTGCTGTTTCTTTTGCTTAAAATTATAAAGTTTAAGTGCATAGAAACAAATAATAAGCCAAGCAATCCAACTAAAACCTATAATTAAAACCGGTCGTGTCTCATCAAAATACCATAACAGAATAAAAATAAAAACCATAAATAAAATAGAAAAAATCGATCCTATTGGCCAAAATGGAATGGGAAATTTTAAACCATTCTGTGCTTCTTTAGGCATCTTAATTCGCATAAAAAATTGTGAAAGTAGAATCATCATCCAAACAAAAACTGTCGCAAATGTTGCCATTGCGGCAATAAGAAAAAAAAGCTTTTCATGGTAAAAATAATTAAGGACAGCACCAAGAAGAAAGATACCGAAGATCATCAAAATAACAAAAACTGGTATACCATTTTTTGATAAATATTGAAACTTTTTTAAAGCATAACCTTCCTGCGATAAACCATGGATCATACGACAAGCACCATACATTCCACTATTCATTGCTGAAATAGCCGCTGTAACAACAACAATATTTAAAATATTTGCTGCATACGAAATCCCAAGATTTTCAAAAATAGATACAAAAGGGCTATCCATAAGACCAATCTCATTCCAAGGATAAAGAGACATTAAAATAGCTAACGTCATGACGTAAAAAAGCAAAATACGAACTGGAGTAGAATTAATTGCCTTTGAAATCGTTTGATGAGGGTTTTGAACTTCCATGACTGCCATGCCAATAATTTCTATGCCACCAAAAGCAAAAACAACAACACTAAAGCAAGCTAAAAAACCAAACCAACCATTGGGAAAAAGTCCACCATTTTTCCATAAATTATGAACAGTAACGGTAGAAAAATTTGCACCTTCACCCCACCCCCAAAAAATAATTGCTATTCCTAAAATAATCATCGCAATGATAGCGATAACTTTAATAGAAGATAGCCAAAACTCTAGTTCACCATAGACTTCTACAGCAGCTAAATTAATACCTGTGATGATTAATGTAATACTCAGTGCCCATACCCAAGGAGCAACATCAGGATACCAAAACCCCATATAAGTCGCAAAAGCTGTAATATCAGCCAAACCAACAAGAATCATCTCAAATACGTATGTCCATCCCGTTAAAAAACCTGCTAATGGTGATATGTAATTTGCCGCATAACGAGCAAAAGAACCAGGTAAGGGATTATGAAGTATCATCTCTCCTAGAGCCCGCATAACCATAAAAATAGCTAAACCAGCAATACAATAGGCAATCAAAACACTGGGACCCGCAAGCTTAATTGCCTGTGCAGACCCATAAAAAAGACCTGTTCCAATAGCAGAGCCAAGAGCTAAAAAAATAACTTGGCGCTTACTCATCCCTCTTTTCAGTTTATTTATTGCCATTTCTTTCCTTACTTTTTGAAATGCTGACAATCCACACAACGATAACAGCTTTATGATAAATAAAGCCTCATGTTTCTTTCACAAATATATTTCAAAAAACATCGAAGACCAGCCCGTCAAACACTTTGTTCTAAACAATAAAAAATACTTTTATTGCGAATTACTCAGCTTTTATAGCCTGCAATTTCGTATTATTTTATTTAAATAAAGTGATAATGAATTTTTTTATAATTGTCATTTAATTCATTTCGTATTCTCTAGTTTTTTACAGAGAAAATTAATCTTAATGTAATCTAAACTTTTAGGCTTCTATTTCCGTGCGCGGAAATAGAAGCCTAAAACTTCATAACAAACGCATTAACTATGCGTACAATTAATTTTTTGTTACTTTAAGAAAACTCTCTTTGAGCCCACAAAGCAAACTTTTTACGCCAATTGAATAGCTCAATCAATGATAATACGAATCTCGCAAGCCTTCAAAAGTATGAGAAATTGTATTTACAACCCATCTTTTAAGGACTCCAACTGTCTTAAAGATAAACTTTCCAATGGAAAAAAAATATGCGCTAAAAATAGAATCTTTGACTGTTGGCCTAATGATAGCATTCTCCTTATCTTCGGGATTTTGCCCTGAGATAGCAATAAAATCTTTGTTTTTCGCTAAAATCAGAGGCTCCTTCTCTTGGGCCACTATTGTAATGAAAACTTCCTCTGGAAAGCCACCTCTCCTACAATTTGCATGAATCTCAAGAATTTGAGAGAAAAAAATAACTGTTATTGATACACATAATCTAGCACTTTTAAACATTTCTTTCTCCTTTTTTATTTAAAATATCAAAAATGAAATATAAAATTCATAAAGTATTAACAAATAAGAAGAATCTACAATAAATTTTTTATTTTTACTTAATATAATACATATATTATAATTTGTACTTATAAAAATATAATATTACAACATATAATTTGTGAATATTATTTAACTTAGATTAAAATTTCTGATAGAAATCAGAAAGTATAGGTACTTTAAATTTATAGTTTCTATAAAATTATGATGCTAAATCAGATCCCTATAAAATAATAAAATATCTAGTTGACTATAAATAACATATATATACATAATTCATTAAATAATTCAAATATAGTATTGATCTTCTATATTTTCATATGAGGAAGTTTCAAAATTCAATATCCGCCCTTCATCATTGTCCTTAAAACAAATATTATTGAAAACTTAATGAAGGAAAAATTGTTTCTGGTAAAACAGATAATAAGTGCCCTTCACGCACAAGTATATGTGCTTGATGAAGATCTGGAGCCAGATAGCGATCTTCCTTAAGAGAAGCAACATTTTTGCGTAAACATTCCATAACAGATTGCAAAAAAGTACTTGTTTTTAAAGGTGCACGATATTCAATTCCTTGTGCTGCAACAAGCGTTTCAATGCCAATAAGTGTAAAAAGATTTTCGCTCATTACCAATAACCGACGAGCTCCATGACAAGCCATTGAAACATGATCTTCTTGATTGGCTGAAGTTGGGGTTGAATCAACGGAAGCAGGATGGGCCATTTGCTTATTTTCAGACATTAAAGCTGCCGCTGTTACTTCAGCAATCATAAAACCTGAATTAAGACCCGCATTGTGCGCTAAAAAAGCTGGAAGTCCATAAGAAACTGCTGGATCAACCATAAGAGCAATACGCCGTTGAGAAATAGATCCTATTTCACATAAAGCAAGAGCAATCTGATCAGCAGCAAACGCTACAGGTTCAGCATGAAAATTCCCACCTGATACAACTTCACCATTCCTTAAAATCAATGGATTATCTGTAACAGCATTTGCTTCAATAATCAGTGTTTTTGCTGCTGCCAGCAAAATATCAAAACATGCCCCCATGACCTGTGGCTGGCAACGTATACAATAAGGATCTTGTACACGCTCATCACCCCGTAAATGTGCTGCACGAATTTCTGAATCCTCTACAAGCTTTTCTAATGTTTTCGATACGGCAATCTGCCCATAATGTCCTCGTAAAATATGAATATCAGGATGAAATGGCGCCGTTGATCCCATGATGGCATCTGTCGTCAAGGCCCCTGCCAACAATCCACCACACAATGCCCGATAACCTCGAAAAAGACCGGCAAGTGCGAGGGCTGTTGATGTTTGAGTCCCATTAATAAGAGCTAGACCTTCCTTTGCCTCTAAAATAATAGGGGACAATCCCGCTTTCTCTAATGCAACAGCTCCACTCATACGAATATTTTGAAAAAATGCTTCCCCTTCTCCCATCATAACAGCCGCCATGTGAGCAAGTGGAGCTAGATCACCTGAAGCACCAACAGACCCTTTTTCAGGGATGACAGGAATGACGCCCTTTGCAAGCATATTTTCCAGCAAATTTACCAATTCTAGACGAACTCCTGAAGCTCCTCTTCCTAAAGAGATAAGCTTTAAGCTCATTATCAAACGCACAATATTTTCAGCTAAAGGTTCTCCTACCCCACAACAATGGGACAAAATAAGATTTCTCTGTAAAACAGTAACATCGTCCGCATCAATTTTAATGGAAGCCAACTTCCCAAAACCAGTATTAATACCGTACACAGGCTCACTTCCAGCAGCAATTTCAGCAATGCGCAGTGCCCCTTTCTCGATAGCTAAATGCGTGTCATTATGAAGTTTACTCACTTCACCATTAAAATAAATAGCCGCAAGTTCACTAAGCGTCACCTCGCTCGGTTTCAGTATAATAGTCATAATTTACTTTCTTTTTTATCAAAGTACAATGTTTAGCATTATTGATGCTTCTATAAAACAAAAAAACTATAACGACTCTTTAAAGCGAGAATACTTTTTTAAAGGTATTCCTTATAATGGAGTTATTATTCAAAAGTAGAATAGTTGACGATAAATGAAAATGAAATATTGACAAACACAACTAAGGTCATGGATTTCAAAAATAGATAACGCATTAATTTATAATTATAATCTAGCATGATTCATATTAAATGAGAGAGCGGAATATCTTAAGACTCTCTCATTCCAAATCTGTGTATGTTGAATCAATCAACACCATTCGCTTGCACGTCATAAGCGAAATTGGCGTATAGATAAAACTGTAAAAAAAAGGACTACTCCTCTTATGAGCCGTGTCAAGAGCTGTCGCAACATTGGGAGATGACAAAGTGTGTGATAGTGCAGGCTTATTTTTTTATGACGCGTAAAGATGAAGAACTCAATGGATTTATCATTAAGCTATTCCTACTAAACTTATAAAAATCTTAGACAGACAGCTGTCACAATCTATCATGATTGCAAAAATTAAACTCTATAGAAAATTAAAAAACTTATTCAACACATCACAACAGAGAAGAAATTGAGCTTTTTTGCTACTTCTAAAATTGTATTTAAAGCGCCAGATTTAAACCTAAAAAGCACATCTTCAATAAAACCACACAAGACTCGCCCTAACCCGTTATTTAAAATAAAAATAAAAGAAGTTTTCTTATATCAAAAAATTTAATTAACATATTGTTTTTATATTATATCTTTAAAAAAGAGAAATGCTCCATATAACATATTTATATTTTACTTTTTTGTTATATTGAATCTGAATTTAGAGATAATTTCAAAATGAGTTGTTTTTTAAAGGTGCTTCCAAGCCATTACCTTTTTTACTACAAATTTCTGATTATGATAATTTTTATACTTTTTCAGTTGTTTTTGTCAAAATTTATTAAAAACACTCTCATTTAATAATAAAAAACAATCATAAAAACAAAGAATTATCAAATATTTCTATTCAATCTACCTCTTCTTATTTTATAAAATAATCTGTTGTTAAACTGCAGTAAAGAAAGCGCTTCAATACTATAATGCAGTGCATAAATTTTCTATTTAAACTCTCTCATATCAAGTGAACAATGAAAATCAGACGTAATAAGATGTCAACGTGAATGCTGAAGAAAAAAACCGTCCCCCTCAAAATCTGCCTTAATAAGGCGTTAATTTCCTGAATACCGCCTACTCTGATGTGCTAAAAGAGCAAAAGTAATCATCGATATCAGATTATCCCGCATACATATAGAGCTCACTTCGATACAAAAGCTCCAAATTGCCTTGCACTTCATATTTCTTTATCAATGAGACCAATTGCCGCAAATATTCTTCCCCATAGCAAGCAATAGCGCGTTGCGCTTGCGTTGAAGAGCGGCTCATTCCAATAAAAGCTTCAGATGGGATCATCATCGTCCAATTATGCGTATGAAAAAAAATCTTTTCTGGATCTACCCCAAAGCCATCACTCATTTCCTGTAAAAAATCAAAATTACGATAATAACGGGAATAGTTCGGACTCATTTTTTCTAACAATGTCTCATAAGCCTCTAGAAATTCGCTATGCTTGAAATCGCGATTATTTTGAATAACCGCCATGACACCATTGACTCGAAGTTGATCTGAAACAGAACAAAGCAACTTGGGACGATCCATCCACTGAAACGCTTGCGCTGCAATGACAAGATCAACCTCGCCAATTTGAGGCAATAGGTCTTCGGCACGGCCCTGATACCACTGCACCGTAGGAAATTTTTTTCGCCCCTGCTTAATCATATCTGCCGATACATCGATAGCATGATATTGGTGCTCATTTCCTAAAAATTTAACAATTCCCTCTAATGCGATGCCTGTCCCAGCACCCACATCCACAATGGACAAATGCTTTTTGTTCTTAAAAGAATGGAGCATGGTTTTAAATAAAGTGAGGGGGTAGCGAGGACGATAACGATCATAATCATTAGCCAATCCATCAAACTTTTCACTTTGCCGTTGAACACCTTCTATCACAGGATTTTCCGCCTCCTTCACAATTACTACCATACATAGTTAAAAAGCCTTTTTTGTCCAATCTATTAAACATAACTTCTAAAGGAGTGAAAATAAGAACTGCCCTTACCTTCTATCTTTCCATAAGATTGATACTTACATTTTTCCCTTTTCCAATTGTGATCTGCACGTTGTGAAACACAAAAATACTACGAAAATAATATAATTTTCTGTAATAATAATTGATATAAATATTATTGAACTTTTATAATATGACATCTATATTACCCGTATTATTTTAATATCAACGAGTCACTTAAGCGTGCCTAAAACGCATAGAGATGTCGATTTATTGATAAATATGCCTGTTTATAAAATTTAAAATACTTTCCACCAAGAAGATAAACCCTATATAATACATAAAATATCTGTGGAGACATCTTTATGTTAAATGTACAAACTTCTTCAATTTCAATGTTTAAAATATTAAAACAATTTTCAATCGTGATTTTTTTGGCATGGTTAGTGCCATTTTTAAGTGGGTGCGGATTTAATACGATACCAACAAATGAAGAAAAAGCACATGCAGCATGGAGTGAAGTGCTCAATCAATATCAACGTCGTACAGATCTCATCCCCAATCTTGTAGAAACAGTTAAAGCTTACGCAGCTCATGAACAAAGCGTTTTCACAAATGTAATTGAAGCACGTGCTAAAGCAACGCAAGTCAACATTAATGCAGATATGTTGAATAATCCAGAAGTTATGCAGCAATATCTCAAAAATCAAGCAAATTTATCAAGTGCACTTTCGCGACTTATGGCTGTTGTTGAAAACTATCCGGATCTTAAAGCAAACCAGAACTTTCTTGCTCTTCAATCACAATTAGAAGGAACAGAAAACCGTATTTCCGTTGCGCGCCGCGATTATATTGAAACAGTACGTGCCTACAATACTGCACTCAAAACAATGCCGACGATGATTTGGGCAAAATTATGGTTTCGTGATGCTAAACCTATGCCAACTTTTACCATCGATACTGATAGCCAACAAACACCAAAGGTTAATTTTAATTAATGAAATCATTTCGATACTCTTTGCAACGTATTGTATTTCCACAATTATGGGCTTTTATCTGCTCTCTGTATTTAGTTGCTGCATTGGGAAGTATCGCTTGTTCGCAAATAAAATTTCCTCATTTAACAGGCTATGTTAATGATGTGGCTCATTTGCTCGATAATGCAACCAAGGAAGACTTGACAAAAAAACTGGCAGCACTCGAAGAGAAAACGGGAGATCAAATTGTTCTTGTGACACTCCCTACTCTTTCGGGCAATGATATAGAAACATACAGCAATTCTCTTTTTCGTACATGGGGATTAGGCCAAAAGAAGATCAATAATGGTGTATTACTGGTCATTGCACCGAATGAACGCACAGCACGTATCGAAGTAGGATATGGTTTGGAAGGAGAGCTAACAGACGCTCTTTCCTCTGTCATTATTAATAGCTTCATGATTCCTAATTTTCGCGAAGGAAATTATCAAAAAGGAATTGCTGAAGCAGTTGATGCAATTATCAAAGTTATTACAGAAAGTAATTCTGATTTTACTTTTCGTATCAAAGAAAAAGCTAAAATCGTTGAAGAACAACGTAAACAAGCTGAAAAAGAAGAAATGGTAATCAATGCAATTATGTTTTTAGCCTTTTTTATAATGTTTGGTCTTCCTATTCTTGCAATGATTTTTGGTAAAAAAGTGGGTCCACAAAAGTATCTCTGGCTGGGGATCATCTTCACACCTTGGTTTCTTAACTTAAGTGCCGGTGGCAGATATCCTGGTGGAAGGTTCGGTGGTCCTCGAGGTGGAGGGGGCTTTAGGGGTGGTGGTGGATCATCAGGTGGGGGCGGTGCAACAGGAAGATGGTAAAAGGAACGTGGATTTTTAAGCGTAGCAAATCTTCTTAAGATAAAATTTATGAACGTATTCTCTTTTATTCAACAATTCTATACCTTACTCTGTAATCACTTTTATTGATTACAATATAAACTCAAACATCAAGATAAATATTACCAATGACATTTGAATTGAAACATACGGATCGTAATCACTTATCACATCATTTTAATGCAATTCTAGGAAATCCACCCGTTGAATGGAAGATAAGTGATCATCTAGTTGAGTATCCTGAAGCTCTGCGTTATATGCAAGAACGTGTAGAAAAAATTCTTGCAAAAACCGCGCATGAACAAGTTTGGCTTCTTGAACACCCTTCCCTTTATACAGCGGGGACGAGTGCAAATAAAAAAGATCTTTTGGCGCCTAATTTATTCCCTGTTTATGAAGCAGGACGTGGAGGTGAATTTACATATCACGGTCCAGGACAGCGTATTGCTTATATCATGCTTGATCTTAAACGCCGAAAACAAGACATTCGTGCTTTCATTAGTGCATTAGAAGAATGGATCATACAGATGCTTGCAAACTTTAATATTAAAGGCGAACGCAGAGAAGATCGCGTTGGTGTCTGGGTTAAACAATCTCATTTCCCATCAAAACAAAATGATATTTATTCCGAAGATAAAATTGCAGCTATTGGCATTCGAGTGCGAAAATGGATAAGTTTTCATGGAGTTTCTATCAATGTTAATCCTAATTTAGCCCATTATTCAGGAATTGTTCCTTGTGGAATTACAAACCACGGTGTAACGAGCTTTCTTGATCTAGGTTGCCCTGTAGCAATGCATGATATTGATATTGCTCTCAAACACGCTTTTGAACAAATTTTTGGTCCAACAATTGATGTTTTCTAAGTGCATTGATTTTTAAATAAAAAACAGGCATAAAATTATTTTAATAAATATTTTATTTTATGAGGTAGATAGTTAAACGCTATGAGCGATAACAAAAAGGATCTTTTTAGTGTTTTAAATAAAGCCCAATCTCGGGTAAATACAAAAGAAAACACTCTGCAGCCTCCAATGAAATCAAAAGCGATGATTTCAAGAAAAAGTGCAAAAGATACGCAAGAAGATGACTATAATGCCCTCTCTATTCGAGTTCTTGAGGGTTTAGAGCCCGTGCGTTTACGCCCTGGCATGTATATTGGTGGAACAGACAGTAAAGCGCTTCATCATTTATTTGCCGAAATTATTGATAACGCGATGGATGAAGCTGTTGCGGGTTATGCAGATTCTATTGAGGTCTCATTAGATAGGAACGGTTATATAACCGTTACAGATAATGGACGCGGTATTCCTGTCGAAAATCATCCTCAAATGCCTGAGAAATCTACTCTTGAAGTTATTATGACACAACTCCACTCTGGGGGAAAATTTGATGGAAAGGCTTATCAAACTGCAGGTGGACTTCATGGAGTAGGAATTTCTGTCGTCAATGCTCTTTCTGATGATATGGAAGTTGAAGTTGCACGAGAACGAAAACTGTACCGCCAACGTTTCTCACGCGGTATTCCTCAATCTGGATTGGAAGATCTGGGAGATGTTTATAATCGTCGTGGTACGCGCGTTCGTTTTCATCCTGATCATGAAATTTTTGGTGAAAAAGCAGCTTTTGATCCAGAAAAAATCTATAAGATGACATGCTCCAAAGCCTATCTTTTTGGTGGCGTAAAAATTCGCTGGACTTGTGATCCCGTCATACTTGAAGGCGCAAAAAATATTCCTGAAAAAGCTGTTTTTCATTTTCCCAATGGGCTTAAAGACTATTTACTTGCGTCACTAAAAGATGAATATCGAGTAACGTCAGAAATTTTTTCTGGCAAAACACAACACAATAATGGCCATGGCTCGGTTGAATGGGCTATCGCTTGGCATGGTGGTGATTCTTGTGTGCAATCTTACTGCAATACGATTCCTACAGGAGAAGGCGGAACGCACGAAATAGGATTACGTCAAGCTCTTTTGCGTGGATTGAAATCCTACGCTGAGTTAATAGGAAACAAGCGCGCAGCGATTATTACGTCTGACGATATTATGATTTCAACAGCCGCAATACTTTCAGTCTTTATCAGTAACCCTGAATTTGTTGGACAAACAAAAGATCGCTTAGCAACCATTGAAGCACAGCGTATCGTTGAGAATGCAATCCGCGATCCTTTTGATCATTGGTTAGCAAATTCCCCGCAAGAAGCAACAAAACTTCTCGATTGGGTTATTGAACGTGCTGAAGAACGCGTTAGACGACGCCAAGATAGAGAAATAAGTCGAAAAACTGCTGTCCGCAAATTACGTCTGCCCGGTAAACTTGCAGATTGTAGCCAGAACCATGCTGTGGGTGCTGAACTATTCATTGTTGAAGGGGATTCTGCAGGAGGATCTGCTAAACAAGCAAGAAATAGAGCAAACCAAGCAATTTTACCTCTTCGTGGTAAAATCTTAAATGTCGCCAGTGCTGCACATGAAAAAATGAACTCAAGCCAAACAATTAGCGATCTTATCCTTGCTCTTGGATGTGGAACACGCTCCAAGTATCGTGAAAAAGATCTTAGATATGAACGTATTATCATCATGACAGATGCTGATGTTGATGGTGCTCATATTGCGTCACTGCTCATTACCTTCTTCTTTCAAGAAATGCCTGACCTTATTCATCAGGGACATTTATATCTCGCCGTCCCTCCCCTTTATAGAATATCGCAAGGAGGAAAAGTTGCTTATGCTCGTGACGACATTCATAAGGATGAATTGCTCAAAACTGAATTTACTGGAAAAGCTAAAATAGAAATCGGGCGTTTTAAAGGGCTGGGTGAAATGCGCGCAGAACAACTTAAAGAAACGACTATGCATCCTCAAAAACGTACATTGCTTCGTGTTTCTATTGATGCCGTGGAAATGCAAGAAACGAAAAAGACTGTAGAAAGTCTCATGGGAACAAAACCAGAAGCACGATTTCGTTTCATACAAGAAAATTCTACTTTTGCTTCTAATCTAGACATCTAATGTAAAAAATATCCCTTTCAAACCACTGCGGCTGCGTCAATCACGCGCAGCTGCGGATTGATCGTTCCATTCCAATAATTCAAACTAAGATGACCAGCTAAATGAATCATTTCACCAATATTTTCAAAAAGAAAATCACCAAGCGATGTCCCTACAGCACGAAAAGCAATTCCTTGCAGTTTTTTTCCTTCAACATTAGATACAATGAGGCGAAGATGTCCTTTACCAACTTCAGATAGATTCACCAGTCGATGAGAGGGAAGAACAAAAACAGGTGTTGCATTCCCTGCCCCAAATGGCCCTGCTTTTTCAAGCAATTCAAACAGCGCTTCATTAACACCAGAAGCAGAAAGAGAACCATCTATACTAAGAGATTTTTTTGCACGCAACTGTGAAACCATTAAAGAAACTTTTTCTTCTAGCCATTTTCGAAAAATTTCAATTTTTGTTGATTGAATTGTAATTCCTGCTGCCATACTATGTCCCCCTCCTTTTTCTAATAAATTTAATGTAACAGCTTCACGAACGAGTGCTCCTAAATCTATACCATTAATTGAGCGTCCCGACCCTACGCCATTTCCATCTTCTTTCAAAGCAATAGCAAAAACAGGACAAAAAAAACGCTCTTTGAGACGGGAAGCAAGAATACCAATAATTCCCGGATGCCATTCTTTATGTGAAATTACAAGCGATAATGGTATTTCTTGATCTTGATAAAGAGAAGTAATGTAAGATTCCGCTTGTGCTAATTGAATGTTCTCCATTTCTTGGCGTTCTTGATTAAGCCGATCTAATTGTTCTGCTATTCTGTCCACTTCATCTTTATTCTCACAGCTAAGCAAACGTGCTCCCAAAGCTTGATCACCAATGCGCCCTCCTGCATTAATTCTAGGACCTAACAAAAAACCTAAGTGAAAACTATTAAGCGGCTCCCCTATTCGTGCAACCTTTGTTAAAGCTGTTATTCCTAGATTATGCATAGAACGAGCAACTTGAAGCCCTTTTATCACAAAAGCACGGTTAACCCCCTGTAATGGAACGACATCACATATGGTTGCCAATGCAACAAGATCAAGCATACTTAAAAGATCAGGCAGCTGCCCTTGGAATTGTTTTTTCCGCAGCAAATGATGAACCCAAGCTAACGTAACAAAAACAACGCCAGCTGCACATAAATGCCCCTGTTTAGAAAAATCATCAGGGCGATTAGGATTGACAAGAGCAACGGCTTCTTGATGAATCTCTGACATTTGATGATGATCTAAAATCACAACATCAGCACCAGCAAGCCTCGCTGCTTTTACGGCATCAGGACTGTTTGCGCCACAATCAACAGTGATAATTAACCGAGCGCCTTCTTGCACAAGCTTCCTCATTGCTTGTTCATTAGGACCATAGCCTTCAACAATACGATCAGGAATATAAATTTTGACTTCAATACCAAAATAACGAAAAAAACGCGCTATGAGTGCCGATGAACAAGCACCATCAACATCATAATCCCCAAAAACAGCAACCTGTTCTTGATTGAGAAGAGCCTTAACAATACGCTCTGCAGCGCATTGCATATCCCTAAAACTTTCTGGATCAGGCATAAGCGTACGTAATGTTGGATTAATAAAAGCAACAGCCTCAGCTTCATCCACATCTCTTGCTGAAAGTACTCGAGCTAACTGATCTGGAAAGCCAAATTTTTGAGAAATAGCGCGCGCATTATTTATCCCTTGAACATCAAGGGCATCTAACCAAGCTTGACCACAAGCAGAAGATTCAACATTGAGAAAATAACGAGACCACTGCATTATTTCTTATTTTATAATGAAGAACAATAAAATACAATCATGCGTTAAAGATAAAATAGTTTTTTGCAACATTCATTTTAAGTTTAAATGGTCTACAAACTTCTTTTAATGGGGTATTATAATACCTTTCTCATAACATGTTGTTTTATAAAGTTTTTATTTTCTCTTGACGTCAATCAAAAGACATTATATCAGAGCAAGTAGTATGCGTTAAATATTTCGCTATGGTAACAATTTTCAACGCAAAACAGTAAAAATTCCCTTATATTAAAAGGGTTCTAATAAAGGATACTTCTATGGCAACTTTTTCACAAAAGCCAACTGAAGTGGTGAAAAAATGGGTTATTATTGACGCAGAAAACCTTGTTTTGGGTCGTCTTGCCACATTTGTTGCTAACCGCTTACGTGGCAAACATAAAGCTACATTTACTCCACATGTTGATGATGGTGACAACGTTATTGTCATTAATGCAGATAAAATAGCTCTCACTGGCAAAAAATATACGGATAAAAAATATTATTGGCATACCGGCTATATTGGTGGAATCAAACAACGTACAGCACGTCAACTTCTTGAGGGACGTTTTCCCGAACGCGTTATTGAAAAAGCAGTAGAGCGCATGATTCCTCGAGGGCCTCTTGGTCGCCGTCAATTGAAGAATCTACGTGTTTACGCTGGAAGCCAACATCCACATGAAGCACAACAGCCTGAATCTCTTGACGTTGGTGCTTTAAACCGCAAAAACAAAAGGATTGCTTGATTATGGCTGAAATTAATTCTCTTTCTGAGCTTAGCATAGTAACAAGTATTACAGAAACACATGAAAATGTTGTTCCTGTCCACGTGCAAAAGCTTGATTCACAAGGACGTGCTTATGCAACAGGAAAGCGTAAAGACGCTGTTGCACGCGTATGGATTAAACCAGGTTCTGGAAAAATCACAATCAACAATAAGGAATTTGACAAATATTTCGCTCGTCCTGTTCTTAGAATGATTCTTCGTCAACCAATTGTTGCAACAAATAGGGATACCCAGTTTGATATTATTGCAACCGTTGCAGGCGGTGGTCTTTCCGGACAAGCCGGTGCAGTGCGCCATGGCATTTCCAAAGCTTTAACCTATTACGAACCAGAACTTCGCTCAATCTTGAAAAAAGGTGGTTTTCTTACCCGTGATAGCCGCGTTGTTGAACGTAAAAAATACGGTAAAGCAAAAGCACGTCGTTCTTTCCAATTCTCAAAGCGTTAATTTCAATTTTTGTACAATGCATAAAGCCTCGGACAAAACCGAGGCTTTTTCCCCTACTAAAACAGACTTTTAGATGAATGTAGGAAAAATCTATACCGATTAGAAAAAACAAGAATGCAAAACAACCGCTTCTCTTAAGACAAAAGGCAAGAAAAATAAGCCGAAAAATCTCGAAACTTCAGTTTCAATTTTTAAAATCTGTTTTACTAACTTGAATATATCCACGTGCTAAAGCAGAAAAATATTTGCACGAAAACTTTAGCAATTTTATAGGCTTCTCAATATTTTTTTCTATCATCACTTAACAAGCTTTAGTCCACAAAATGTTTTACCATTGTGATAAAATGAGGGACAGAAATAGGCTTTGACATATATTCTTCACATCCACTGGCACGAATTCGCTCCTCATCGCCTTTCATAGCAAAAGCTGTTACAGCAACAACAGGAATTGATCGAAGTTCTTCATCTTCTTTTAATTGTTTAATAACATCTATTCCAGAGACCTCTGGCAACTGGATATCCACAAGGATAAGAGATGGCATTGATGAACGCGCCAAATCTAATGCCATAAGACCATTACGCGTTTCAACAGTTTCATAACCACTCGCTTCTACAAGATCACGGAATAACTTCATATTAAGCTCATTATCTTCCACGATCATGACTTTTTTTGACATTCGTATAACTCCACCCTTCTCAAATAAAATAGAGAAATAGAAATGAATCCACATTCTCTTTGCTTAAGATAAAATGATAAAATGAATTGTAAACCACAAAGAGATTAAAAGATTCCAATAAAAGCATTTTTTACAAATATTTGTAAGACGCATCACTATACTTATTCAGTTCATCAGTATAAAATCCACAATAACCATAAGTATTGTATTACCCTATATTTTTGAGTGAATACGCACCGTTTATGAATATCTCAATTCCAGCATATGCATTTTCATCATAGAAAAAATATCAAATACAAACTTAGCTCAAATGCGTATTTTGAAGAGAAAAAATTTAATTAACTTTAAAAAGCAGCTGATTATTTAAATTTAATGTCCCCTATACTGCCATCCCCCAACAATATCTTAATGATATTAAAGGATAAATTTACCATATTATTAAAAGTAAAAAATAAATAAACCGTGATTAAACATCACGGTTTATTTAATATAAAATATTCAACAACAGAATAATTCAAAGTTCATAAAGGAATTATCTTTTAATTCAAAGCCCATGCACTATAAGCAAAAGCATCGAATGCTCTTCCACCTGTCTCTCTGTTAGGACTCGGCGGTTTTCTAGTAAAGAAATATACAAGATATGCGATTAAACCAAAAATCGCTGCTTCCATCCCCATTAAACCCGCGACTTTTTGGACATTTTTCTCAGCCCCTTGTCCTCCAAACTGGCTAATAATCATATCAACAGCTTTAATAACTCTATTTTCCTGTGTCATTACAGAAATGAAACCAGCATTTTGAAATCTATCATTTAAAGAATCAGCATTGGCTCCTAAAACCTGTGAAAAGAAAATAGCTACTGCAACAAAACATACTATACAATGCTTGAATATTTTCATCATAAACACCTATTACAATATTTAATAAAATAAATTTTCTTTACCGCCCCCTCTAAATAGAAAACATTACATCATCTATCGATAAAGTATATTTATCTTCTAATAACAAAAAATATAATACAAAATTTAATTAACAGTTTTATTTTAATTGTTAATTTTATATTATATTACATTTACAATATATCCGTTACATGTTTATTTGAATATTGTCAATTATTTTATTCGTGTTTTAATAATGTATAATTTAATGGTAAAAATGTATTAAAATAAAATTATTTTATTATTTTTATTATAATTTTATCTTTATTATCATAAATATTATTAGATATTATAACATAAAAATATCAATATATTGTTTTTTTAGTTACACGTAATGTTTTTTATTTTTTGTATAATATAGTAAGATAAATATTTTTAAAATTTACAAAAAACAAAAAAATATTTTATTGAAATATTCTGTTAAAATAATTTTTTCTTAGTATAGATTGAGAAGAAATAGTTTTCCCAGCAAAAATTAGCGTAAGTATCAACTTAGCTCTTTGATTGAAAAAGCTAAATTAAGTAAGATAAGGGATAACTTTGGTGAACGCGCCAAATCTAATGCCATAAGGCCATTACACATTTCAAAGATTTCACAGCCATTCGTTTCTACAAGAACGTGGAATAATTTTAATAAAGTTCATTGTCTTTCAAGATTCTAACTTTCTAACATTAATATAATTCTACGACTTAGAGAAATAGAAATAAATACACATTCTTTCTAACCAAGATAAAATGATTAAAAATTTTAAACCTCAAAAAGACTATATTATGTACAATAAAGTATTTCTGTAATAATATTAAAAAAAGAGTACAGCCTAAAAACTTAAAGCTTAATGGGCATATTAATAAATATAAAAATAGCTAAACCGTGATTAGAAATCACGGTTTATTAATTATAAAAGATTCAAAAACAGAATAATTTAAAATTCATCAAATCAACATTTTTAATTAAGAGCCCATGCACTTCGAGTAAAAGCAGTGAATGCTTTTTCACCTGCGCTTTTTCTAGGATCCGGTGGCTTTCTAGTAAAGAAATATACAAGAAATGCGATTAAACCAAAAATCGCTGGCTCCATTCCTATCAAACCAGCCACCTTTTGGACATCTTTTTCTCTGCTTTGTTCCGAAAATTGACTAATAATCTCCTTAACAGTTTTAATAACTCTATTCTCTTGTTTCATTACAGAAATAAAATCAGCGTTTTGAAATCTACCATTTAAAGAATCGGCATTGGCTCCTAAAACTTGTGAAAAGAAAATAGCTACTGCAACAACACATGATATACAATGTTTAAATATTCTCATTATAATAACCTATTACAATATTTAATAAAACCTTACTCTCTAAACAGAAAACATCACATCATCTACCGATGATTCATATTTTCCTACTGAGAAGAGAATGATAATATAATACAAAAATAATTATCATTTTGTATTATATTTTTATTCTTTCCATATTTAATTTGTTTTGTCAATTATTCTATTTTTGTTTTAAGCTGACTGATTAGATGATAAAATTTTATTACAATAATATGATTATATTATTGTTTAAATTGTATTTTTTCTTCAAAACGATTGATTTTCTTAATCACAACATTTTTAAATCACAACATAAAAAATATTACTAAATTGTCTTTTTTATTACACATAATGGATTTTTTATATTGCTAGCATACAGTAAGCTAATTTTTTTTTCTTATTGTATGTTGAGAGGAAATAGCTAACCGAGTAAAAATTTAGCGTAAACAAAAATTTCGCTCTTTGATTAGAAAAGCTAAACGAGATAAGATAAGAGATAATATTGATGAAATCGCCAACTTTAATCCATAAAGCCATTAAACATTTCAACGATTTTACGACAATTCGTTTCTACAGAATCGCAGAATAACTTCAGTTTAAGCTCATTATCTTCCACGATCATTACTTTTTGATATTAATAGTGCTCCACCCATTCAAAATAAAATAGAGAAATAGATAATGAATACAAATTCTCTCTCTAACCAAGGTTAAAAAGATAAAAAATGTAAACTATAAAGAAACAAAACAACACCTAATAAAAGCATTTTTGCAAATATTTGTAATGCTCAGCATTATGTTTTTCAGTTTATCAAAATGAACTCCACAATAATCGTAAAATTATATTATTCTATATTTTTGAATTGATATGTAAAATTCATAGGTATCTAATGAATACCAATAAACTCACAAGTATTTTCATCGTAGTAAAGCTATCAATCACAAAAATTAATTCAAATACACATTTTGAAGAGAAAAAACTTACGTAACTTTGATATGCATAGATTTTTTTATCTGTAAGCAATCGGTAGTTTATATACCCAATTAAAAATTTATTCTTGTGATCTTATATTGTCTCAAACGCTTTTGTTATACATCAATACGAGCGATGCAATAACAAATCAAAATAGAACTTACTTATGTAATTTTAAACAAAACTTTAAAATGGACCACACATGTTGTTAATGCATTGTTAAATGCAAAAACAATCACAAAACTGTGAAAATAAAAAACTCATTATAAATGCTAATAACTTAACAGAATTTATTTTTTTGCTTTATATAATTTTTCAAAAAATTTGGTAAGAAAATATGAGTGATACGCGAAAAAGTTCTCAATCTTTTCAATCTCTATATCAAAAATCACATTATTTTCATCACTGATAATCAAAAACATATGATCGTTATCAGTTATTTTACAACATCAAATTAAAGCATTATTTTTGTTTATTGAAAAAGAAGCTGTCTGGATTTCTCTTTATTTTTTTGGACAAATTTAAAAACATAACTTTATTAATAACATATCTCATAATCTCTATAGAAAGATACTTAAATAAAGAATACTATAAAAAATAAAATGAATATTATTGATGATTTTTTATAATATCAGTTTTAATATGCGCTTTAGAAGCATAATATAATTTAAATCAATTTATTAATAATATTAATAGTATTTAAAGTATCTATAACACTTAAAATTTCTGAACTAAAATATATAGACTTATAAATAATATACCATTAAAAGATATTCTAACAATATTTCTTAGACATATTTTTTAATAACATATCTACAAAATTATTATGATTTTAGAGATATATTGCAGATATTCTATAAATTACCGTACACAATTATAAAAATGATGCACAACTCTAAAGGCCTCCTACTAGAGCACCATTTATAGTGCTGCCTACTGCTTCTCTTAGTATAGCTCCCTCCACAGCAGCAGCTACGATTAACAGGAACTATACCATCTATTTTCTATTGCAACTGCACCCGCTATACTTACGATTCCTCCAAGCACAGCACCTCCAACTGTCCCAACAGGCGCCACTATCATTGCTCCTGTTTGTCCTGTAGATTTTATTGTATCCCAATAATAACCCGAAGGACGGCATGAATTACCTGAAGCACGTGATGAGCTTGAACTCTCCTTTTTCTTTTATAGAAAAACGCATCATATCGATACAATTAAATTTGATTATTACGCGTTTTAGACAATTGTCAAACCTAATTTTAAATTAAAATAAAATAAAAACACCGTACAAAAAAATAATATTCGCAAATACTATTAAAATATAACACATTAATTTTTCTTTTTCTTAACAAAATCATAACTTAAAATGAGTTATGCATAAGAAAAATTAAGAGACTTCTCTTGATTTACTTGCACAACAAAGAAATATATTTATTACGTTATTGAAATTAATCTTATTGCTATCGTTTTACAGCTACTTGACTTGGTGAATACTTTTATTTTTCAAGCAATTATTGATGGAATTTTGCCTACTCAGCATGCTGAAAGTCTCTATGTGATTGTTGTCTTGATAATTGCTATCATGTTGTTTAGCACAACTCTTAGCTTTCTATCGGGCAACTTAAAAGCTTTATTCTATCAATTTTCTTATTGTTTAAGCAAAAAACTCATCCACGTAATAATATATTGAATGCACCAACAAAATCCGCACGAATAACCACATTCTACGCATATAAAAATTACCCACTTTGACAATTTTTTAGCACTATAACCGAAAAAGAACACATCTGGCTCGTATTATGAATGATACTAAATTGTATGCCATCTTACCATTGGCTTTTGTCATCAAGCTGCCATCTAAAATCGAACAGTTTAAACCTCTGATTTCTATTTCACGCTCCTTGCCAGTAACTGTGGGAATGCGGCCTATATTATTGTTCAATCTTATCTAACAATAAAAAAATCCTCATGTGAAAATTCTACATGCCTTATATCGCCAGAATAAATAACGATAATTTATGGTACAATAGAATTATTCACTCAATTTTTTTTATTTTTATAATCATGCTGACTTTCATTTCATCCCCCTAATCCATTAAATTTACGCATTGTTTTCTTATAACTTATGAAAGTCATGACCATGGAAAGAAAAGCGCTCAACAGAAGATATCCAATATTCCATTCGCCTTTACCAAGCAACAATGACACAGGCAAGGAAGCAGAAAAAGCCATGGGAAGCATAAACAAAAGCCATTTTACGATGCTTAAAGGATAAATTCCTATTGGCACAAATGAAAGCTCGTAAATCATTTCATGAAAATATTCGACAGGCATCTTACGGCTAATAATAAATGTTACAAAATTAAACATCATGAAAAAACAAATATTGACAATAAAAACACAAAATATTGCAACAATAAAAGAGATCCATCTTAGCTTAAGATCGGATATATTCGGTAATGATACAAATAAATAGGCACTAACATAAAGAACAAAGAGCTTGATCAGATTAAGAGGTTTACACCAACCAAACAACATCAACAACCAGATTGAAACGGGCTTTATCAAGTATGGTTCAATTTTACCATCCGCTACTTTTTCAAAAAACGTTTCAATAGAATTAGTAAAAATATTCAAAAATATTCCAAGTAAAACAAAGACAACAAAGATAAAATGGATTTCATCTCTGCTATAGTTACCGATCTTTCCTGAAAAAGAAGATATTCTATCAATAAATATGAATTGAATAAAATAATAGCATAGAGAAAGAATAAACTCCCCAGCCAAATTCTTACCATAAACAATCTGTCGGCGGATATTCAAACTGATAAAATGAAGGATTATTTTCATCTCAACCACCCGCTCCATTATATGCTTTCATCCCTTTATTCCAAGCAATATAAATTAAGAATAAAAAACACAAAATATAAGTAAAACTTCCGAAAATAAACTGCTGAAACAACGCTAAATTTTGCGTCGCGAAAAACTCGGCAGGAGCTGATATCATGAAACGATAAGGATTAAATTGCATAAGCGGAATAAGCCACACCGGCCAAAAAGATGGTGGTAAAAGAACACCACCAAGAAGCGTTGAACTGAGGATACTGAAAGAGAGTAATATATTGTACTCAATCACCCAAAAGCTTAATAGGGCAATTCCAAAAGAGAGTAAAAAACAAAGCAATTGTGATAGAATAACAACCAGAAAAAAGAACAGAAAAGCGATAACCAATCCCAGAATATTTTCATAGGATAAAACAAGCTTAACAACAAAAAGAGCCAATAACGGGATGCTATATAATACACTCTCCCCTAAAAAAGTAAAAAGCATTTGTGTCATATAACTAAAGGGCTTTGTAAGATATACTTCTAATTGACCTTCTTTAACATGATGAGAGAAAAACTTAATCACATTATAACCATTATTTAAGCGACCTAGGACTAAAGCAAAAGCATAATAATACATCATATCATAAAAGCTAAAGCCATTGATGGTGTTGCCCGTATCAGAGAAAAGTGCATTCCATAATAGAAGTTGAATAACAAATGGCGAAAGTGTCCCAATGATAATATCGGTAAAAAACATTGCTCTATCACTTAGAACAGTGAGTAATCCATTCTTGGCAAAAAGAAACATACCAAAGCAGTGGTTAGATAAATTCTTTAAATTTAACACGGAGCATCTCTTCAAGCGAGGGAGTGGATACAGAGAACGTACAGTTCAATTCGGTTGTAATTTCGCGTACAAAACGCGCAAAATCCTCACGGGGCAGCGAAACCTCCAGCGAGCATTCTTCAGCGTTAAAGTGCTTATCTTTTAAAGGAGTAGATAATTTCAACGCAATCTCATCAATTTTTTCTACAACAGCTGAAGGTGCAGCCATGTGTTCACAAAAAAGTGTCATTCTCACCAAAGAAGGAATGACATTTTTAAGCGCATGAAGATTACCATGAAACTGTTTCTTTCCTTTATGCAAAAGAATAATATCATCGACGTATCCATCAATATCTCCCATATCATGACTTGTAATGATATACCCAGTGCCACACTCCTTTTTCAGTTTTTTAAGAAGCTCCCTGATTTCATGCTTAGATGTAATATCAAGACCAATACTTGGCTCATCGAGAAACAACAGTTTAGGTCTAAAGGAGAGATTAAATGCCAATTCACTTTTCACTCTCTCACCCAGACTAAGCATCCGCACTGGCTTATCCATAATATGCTCAAGACCCAGCAACTCAGCGATCTCTTTAAGATCACGGGTAAAAGAGGAGCGTTCAAGACCATATAATGGTTGAACCATATCCAGACTGTAGCGTAAGGGCAAATCCCACCATAAACAATTCTTGTGACCAAAGACCACACCCAAAGACTTGAACAGATTTTTCTTCGCTTTATAAGGATCAACACCAAGGACTTTAACACATCCCTCATCAGCGTATTGTATACCAGAAAGTATTTTAATCAGTGTCGATTTACCCGCTCCGTTAGGGCCAAGAATTGCTAACGATTGCCCTGAAAAGAGGGTGAAACTCATATCTTTTAACACATGATGATTTGTATAAACCGGCTTGAAGAGAGAAAACACCTTGTTTTTAAAACCAATTCCTCTGTCAATGTTGCGATATATTTTTGAGACGTTATTAACGTCAATCAATAATGATCCCATCAGTCACTCCTAATTTCAATTTATCCCCCTTTTGAATGTTCCCATAATAAATATCTGTTTTGTTCACTAGAAAAAACAAAAGTGTTCAAGCCCTCCCTAGAACAATAAAACGCGCCTGACGTTTTATCTCCAATTTTTTGTTTAGATATTTTTTCAATGTGATGAGTTCACTTCAATGAAGCATTAAGATACTAAAAACTTATTTCTTCTTTTATGAAAGATAGTCTTCTGGATAAACTAAGTAAGTAGAAAAAATTGCTCATTGAAAGGAGAACTTTGCTAAGAAGGCTTCATTGTGTAAGCAAAGATACAAAGCATAAATCTATACTATAAGCATATCAAACCACATTTATAACAAAACAAACTTCCTTGACAACAGGATTTTTTTGAGAGGTTACTTTTCCTCAGCATTACTATAAAACGCCTCCATTATTCCCCATAAAAAAACTAAAATCGCTTTCTCTATTTTAGTAAATATCTTTCAGATTTTATCTAACTCATCTCCCTCAACAGACACGCCTTCCCAATATGACCTCTATAGATAATTCAAAGGAGCAGCTTCATAAACTCAGATTATTAAACGATACACCATATCCAAAAAATAACAATACAATCAATATGGATAAAGAGCTGTAGAAAGAAAGCCATGATATTCGAAAATTTCATCACTCAAAAACATAATTTTCTCATAGCAATTGACTTATCAAAAACTTCCTTCAAATGATGCCCTATTCATCTTATCAACTTTATAGACAAAATTTTATATCAATCAAAAAGAACAAATGAAGTTTCTTTACTCTGTTTCAGCATCACTCTCATTAAAAGACAAAAGATTAAAACTTTGAACCATATGAGGTGGTAAAGGTGCAACAATGTCCAATATTCCTCCTGAAGGATGAGGAATACGAATACGACGTGCATGAAGATGAAGACGATTTTGAATTCCTCCTGGTAATGTCCAATTACTATCAGAAAAAAAATACTTTGTATCGCCAATGATAGGATGATCCATATGGGCAGCATGCACACGAAGCTGATGTGTTCTCCCTGTATAGGGTTCCATTTCAAGCCACGAAAGAGCCCGCCCTCGTGTATCTAAAACGCGATAGTAGGAAACCGCATGATGTGAATCTGGCTCCCCATGTTCACAAACACGCATTTTGTCACCTTGTGCAGTCATTTCCTTAACCATCCACGTTGAAATTTTATCCTGCTTTTTTTTAGGCACGCCCCGAACCAACGCCCAATAAGTCTTTTTTGTTTCTCGCGCTCTAAAAGCAGCAGTTAAGGACTGAGCAGCTCCCCTTGATCGCGCAACAATAAGCACACCCGACGTCTCACGATCAAGACGATGAACCAAACGCGGCTTTTCACCTTTTTTATTGCGCCATACCTCAAGCATACTATCCATATGACGTGTTAAACCAGAGCCTCCTTGTACAGCCAACCCAGCTGGTTTATTAAAAACAAATACCTTTGGATCTTCATAAAGCAGCATTTTTTTCAAAACGGTCCCATCATCCTGCCCACGAAGTGTTTTATCCGTTATTGAAAAATTTTCCTTGTCATTAATAGGGAGAGGTGGAATACGAACAGCTTGCCCTATACAAAGACGCGTATCGGCTTTAACACGTCCACCATCAACCCGTATCTGACCAGAACGCAACAATTTTTGCAAAGCTCCAAAACCAAGTCCTGGATAATGCACTTTAAACCAGCGATCTAAGCGCATTCTATTTTCATCTGCCTCAACTTTTTTTATTTCTATGCCTGCCATGAAAATTCCCTTACCTGATAATTTTATTGATCTATTTTTGCGCCTTTATAAACACAAAAATTCATATTTTAGTTGGTTTTATCACACCATATTACAGTTAGTATCCAAAATTGCCTTTTCTTAACGTCCAAATTTTATTAGCTAAAAACTAAGCGTTGTAAAAATCAACAGCCTTTACGCTTAATAGCGAATGGAGATAATTAACCGTGTCCTTATTCAAAACCTATGCACGTGTTCTCACTTACCTAAATAGAGAAAAAAATGCATCCCTTTTAATCTGTACCGCTAATGTTATGTTAGCTATTATCACTATTGCAGAACCTATTTTATTCGGACGTGTTATTGATTCTATTTCAGAAAAATCAGCTATCATTCCTACTCTTACCATCTGGGTTTGTTTTGGACTTTCACATATTATTGCTTATGTCCTTGTTGCTCGCGGTGCTGACCGCTTAGCCCATAGACGCCGCTTAACGGTTTTAACGGAATCTTTCGAACGTATCATTGCCATGCCTTTAATTTGGCATCAACAACGTGGAACTTCCAACGCACTCCATACACTTTTGCGCGCAATAGATTCCATGTCAACCATATGGCTTGATTTTATGCGCCAACACCTCTCAACGCTTGTCGCCTTATTGGTTCTCATCCCCATAGCGTTTAATATGAATTGGCGTCTTTCAATAGTCTTGGTTGTGCTTGCCATCACCTACGTATTAATTGCACGTTTAGTGATGCGAAAAACAAAAGACGGACAAGCCGCTGTGGAATGCTACCACCACAACCTTTTTAAACATGTCAGTGATTCAATCTCTAATGTTTCCATTGTACAAAGTTATAACCGAATAAAAGAAGAAGCTTCTATACTGCATCAACATACAAATGCTCTGCTTAAAGCACAAAATCCTGTTCTCAATTGGTGGGCGCTCGCCAGTGGCTTAAATCGAATGGCTTCAACAATTTCAATCGTTTGTGTTCTTCTCCTTGGAGCTTTTTTTGTTGCAAAAGATCAATTACGAGTAGGTGAAGTCGTTGCTTTTGTTGGATTTGCACAACTCATGATTAGCCGCCTAGACCAAATGAGCAATTTTATTAATTGTGCAATATCCTCACAAGCAAAACTGCAAGAATTTTTTGAAATGGAAGACTCAACCTTTCATATCAACGAACCGCAAAATCTTCCTTCCCTCAAAAATGTTAAAGGCGCCATACAATTTCATCACGTGACCTATAAATTCCCCAATTCTTCTCAAGGTGTTTTTGATATTTCCTTTGAGGTTAAAGCAGGACAAACTGTTGCAATTGTAGGGCCAACAGGGGCTGGAAAAACAACATTGATCAATCTGTTGCAGCGCGTATACGACCCTACCCTTGGGCATATCTCCATTGATGGAATAAATATATGCTCAATCAATCGCGAATCTTTACGCAAATCTCTAGCAACAGTATTTCAAGACTCGGGTCTTTTCAACCGTACTATTCATGACAATATTTCAATAGGAAAAGCGAGCGCAACAAATGAAGAACTTTATGAAGCAGCAAAAATAGCAGAAGCTCACGATTTTATTCTAAAAAAAGCTGATTGTTATAACACAATGGTGGGCGAACGAGGATCTCAATTATCCGGTGGAGAAAAACAGCGACTAGCAATTGCACGCGCTGTTTTAAAAAATTCCCCTATTCTCATTCTAGATGAAGCAACAAGCGCTCTTGATGTTGAAACAGAAGCACGTGTCAAAGATGCTCTCGATTGCATAAGCCATAACCGCACTACTTTTATTATAGCACATCGCCTCTCAACAGTACGCAATGCTGATGTGATACTCTTTCTGGATCATGGTCACTTAATGGAAAAAGGAAACTTTCAAGAATTGATCGATAAAGGGGGACGTTTCTCTAATTTTTTAAAGGCAAGTGGTTTAACAATCAAACCACCAGAAAGAGAAGGAGAAAATGTTATCCCCTTACATGAAGCCATAGCATCATAAAATTGATACTCTTTTTCAAGCAAAAAAATCCTCCTCAAGATAACAAGAGTTCTTATATATGATACAAGTAAAGAGATTTCTAAAAATGCCACAATTCATTTTAGGTATTTAAGAAAAATATTAAAACAGTTTAGTATTTTCTCTGCTATTGCAATTTTACTAGATTAGAACAAAAATATTTTCCTATATCTGTGCATATTGACGAGTATACATTCTCATTTAGGGAAAATGTAAAGGTAAAAACAATTTCCAGTTTTACCGTCTTCTTTTTACTCAGCTTTACGAATTTCAAAACGAACTAAAGAAACATCTTTTAAATAATGAATATTATGTATTGCTTTGCACTTTTGTTTATCACGTTCTTTATAGTCCTCTCATAAAGAACAGAACATCATTGTTTTGCACATTCATATGACTTTTTTAAGAAACATTTTTCAATGCTCTTAAGCCCATTTCACAACGACATTCGTGAGTGGTTTTGATTAATTTAACATACCCAGAATTTGAAATAATAAAATCCTACGAATATTCGTAGCTCTTATTCAAAAGATAAAACGATAAATTATCATTATAACCCAATGTATTAAAGCAATTTTATCATAAATAAATTAAATATTAATCTAAATCTTTAGATTTATGTGATATTCCTTTGATTTATATTGATAATTCATTACTTTATAACTTTAAATAAAGATTTATAAAGATAGGAGAATATTCTTTTCAAAACCTTTTAATAATAAACCAAAAAACTGTGTACATAACAAGCAAAATGAAAACAATAGCTCTAAGATATAACAACTCTTTTATAAGCCTTTTCAAGGAAAGAGATTTTATTCATTTGAAAACTAATCGAATAATGACAGCTTATAACTTTATAAGGAGAATCGTATGCAATAAATCTTGATTTTTCCTTTCATAAAAAGAGAGGTTTCTTTAAAAAATCTATAAGAGCAACATAATAACTAGTCTTCCTAGTAAAAGAATACACAGCAAAGCATGAAGTGCTGAATAATCTATCTTATCTTAAAAAGGTGACTCCTGAAACGCTTGGACGTTATAAAGACAAACACTGTTTTTATCTTTACAATTGTATTTTTCCCCAATTACGCTGTATCTGCATTTCAGAAATACACCAGACAGATATTCATGATACATAGATACCAACCCAATATAACAATGTAAAAAATACCTATGCAGAATGATTTCATTCTTTAATTTTTTTCAAGAAAATCTTTTAGTGCCGCAAATGCCTCATCAGCTTTGTTCCCCTCAGGACCACCAGCCTGCGCCATATCAGGACGGCCACCTCCACCTTTACCACCAAGCATCTCTGAAAGAATACGAACGAGATCTACAGCATTTAACTTATCCGTTAAATCATCCGTAACGCCGACAACAGCACTCCCTTTTCCATCCTCCGAGACACTAATAAATGCAACCACTCCAGATCCGATTTGTTTTTTCTCAGAATCGACGAGCGCCTTAAGATCCCGTGGTAAAATATTTTTAACAACGCGTCCGGTAAAAGAAAACCCATTGATGATGATAATATCACCTTGGCTCCTTTCTGTTATTCCACCACTCAACATCATTTTCTTGCGTACATCATTCAATTCTTTTTCAAGTTTACGACGATCATCAAGCAAAATTCGCGCCCGTTCTTCCACACCAGCAGAAGAAGTTTTTAAAAGATCAGCAATTTCATGAATACGTTCATCTTGGCGGCTAAGATAAAGACGTGCTTCTTTGCCTGTTAAAGCTTCAATACGCCGCACTCCAGCTGAAACAGAACTTTCAGAAACAATATGAATCAAACCGATATCACCTGTTCGCTCCACATGTGTGCCACCACAAAGCTCAATTGACCAACGCTTTTTAAATCCTCCCTTTTCAAATGGCTCCCCCATAGAAACAACGCGAACTTCATCACCATATTTTTCACCAAACAATGCCATGGCACCTTCAGAAATTGCATCATCTACAGCCATGAGGCGCGTTATTACTTTACTATTTTGCAAAATAATCTCATTGGCTAAATCTTCTATTTTTTTCAACTCTTCTGGTGAAACGGATTTTGGATGTGAAAAATCAAAACGCAACCGATCTGGCGATACAAGAGAGCCCTTTTGTGTAACATGGTCCCCCAATGTTTGGCGTAAAGCTTCGTGTAACAAATGAGTAGCAGAGTGATTCGCGCGAATTTTCTTACGACGAACAATATCAACCGTTAATTCTACACAATCAGACCTCGATGCCTGACCAGATTTCACCTCCCCAATATGGATAAAAACACCATCACCCTTTCTTTGGGTATCATGCACCTTAAAAATAAAATTTTCACCAGAAATGATACCGCTATCACCAATTTGCCCACCAGATTCACCATAAAAAGGTGTCTGATTAACAACAAGCATAGCTTTCTGATCTGAAGAAATATGATCAACAATTTTACCATCACACACAAGAGCTGTAAGAATACCTTTCGCTGTCTCAGTTTCATAACCTAAAAACTCTGTGGCCCCCACTTGATCACGAACAGAAAACCAGATTTTCTCTGTTACAGCTTCTCCAGAACCAGACCAATTGGCACGTGCTTCCTCTTTTTGGCGTTCCATCGCTTTATCAAAAGCACCAACGTCAACAGATATTCCGCGACGACGAAGAACATCTTGCGTCAAATCAAGCGGAAAACCATAGGTATCATAGAGCTTGAAAGCAACTTCACCATTCAAATAGTCCCCTTCTTTAAGATCGGTACTTGCTTCGTTCAACAAACCAAGTCCTCGTTCAAGCGTTTTACGAAAACGTATTTCTTCTAACCTTAAAGTTTCTGAAATCAAAGATTCAGCACGCACCAACTCAGAATAAGCTTGTCCCATTTCGCGATTTAAAGCAGGCAAAAGTCGCCACATTAAGGGCTCTTTAGCACCAAGAAGATGCGCATGACGCATAGCACGACGCATAATACGACGTAAAACATATCCTCTTCCTTCATTAGAAGGAAGCACACCATCAGCAATCAAAAATGCCGATGAGCGAAGATGATCAGCAATGACACGATGGCTGGCAATAAAATCACCCTTTGCCTCAATCCCTGTAATTTCTTCTGATGCAGCAATTAATGCACGAAAAAGATCAATGTCATAATTATCATGAACGCCCTGTAAAACAGCAGCAATACGCTCTAATCCCATGCCTGTATCAATAGAAGGGTGAGGTAAGTTAACACGTTTTTCCTTGGAAACTTGCTCATACTGCATAAAAACAAGATTCCAAATCTCAATAAAGCGATCACCATCTTCTTCCATACTTCCAGGAGGACCGCCCCAGATTTCATCACCATGATCATAAAAAATCTCCGAACAAGGCCCACAAGGGCCTGTTTCTCCCATCGACCAAAAATTATCAGCTGTCGCAATACGGACAATTTTTTCATCTGGAAGACCTGAAATTTTACGCCACAGTTCAGCAGCAACATCATCACTCTGATAAACTGTCACCAACAATTTATCTTTTGGCAGGCAAAATTCCTTTGTTAAAAGATTCCATGATAAAAAAATGGCTTCTTCTTTGAAATAATCACCGAAAGAAAAATTACCCAGCATTTCAAAAAATGTATGATGGCGCGCCGTATATCCAACATTATCAAGATCATTATGCTTTCCACCCGCACGAACACATTTTTGTGCCGTTGTTGCCTGCGTATAAGAAGGTTGTTCAAGTCCAGTAAAAACATTTTTAAACTGCACCATCCCTGCATTTGTAAACATAAGTGTAGGATCATTCCGCGGAACAAGCGGACTAGAAGAAAGAACTTTATGCCCATTACGATGAAAATAATCCAAAAATATTGACCGAATATTATTAACACTATTCATGTTGACACCTGCTCAATACAGCACAAAACCATAAAAGAAAAATCCCCCTCATTAAATTCTCTTCGCCACGCATGGAGTCAATTTAATCAAAAATGGAATATTTGTTTTAAAAAATTGAGAAAAAAATGACTGCGTATTTAAAAACTCAAACAAAAAAACAGAAAAATCTGAAAGGGAAAAAATTATAGACGAAAAAAACACTCCATCAAATGGCTTCATCACTTTCTATATTTTCTGACCCTGCATTTTCTAACAGTTCAATCGCAATCAAACCAGCATTTTGGCGCAAAGCTGCTTCAATCTCTGTAGCTATTTCCACATGTTCACGTAAAAACTGCTTTGCATTCTCACGCCCCTGTCCTAAACGCTGAGAATTATAAGAAAACCATGCACCAGATTTTTCCACAACACCAACCTTGACACCCAAATCAATCAATTCACCTACTTTGGAAATACCTTCACCATAAATAATATCAAACTCAACCTGCTTAAATGGAGGTGCCAATTTATTTTTCACCACTTTAACGCGCGTCTGATTACCAACGATTGAATCCCTATCTTTAATGGATCCAATGCGACGAATATCTAAACGAACAGAAGCATAAAACTTTAAAGCGTTTCCACCCGTTGTCGTTTCAGGAGAACCAAACATCACACCAATTTTCATGCGAATTTGATTAATAAAAACAACCATACAGTTAGAGCGAAAAATTGCTGCGGTTAATTTTCGTAACGCTTTACTCATTAACCGAGCTTGCAATCCGGGCAAAGCATCACCCATTTCACCGTCAATTTCTGCTCGCGGAGTTAAAGCTGCGACAGAATCCACAACAAGCACATCAACTGCACCAGAACGAACCAACGTTTCTGTAATTTCCAATGCCTGTTCACCGGTATCTGGCTGAGAAATGAACAAGTTTTCTAAATCAACACCAAGCTTACGCGCATAAATAGGATCAAGCGCATGCTCTGCATCAATAAAAGCACAAATCCCACCACCTTTCTGTGCCTCAGCAATAGCATGGAGAGCCAATGTTGTTTTCCCAGAACTTTCTGGTCCATAAATCTCAACAATACGCCCCTTCGGTAATCCACCAATCCCTAAAGCAATATCCAAGGATAACGACCCTGTTGGAATTGTTTCAATTTCAACAACCTGCTCTTTTTGCCCAAGACGCATAATCGAGCCTTTACCAAAAGAACGTTCAATTTGTGAGAGAGCAGCATCGAGAGCTTTTGTTTTATCCACGATTATATCCTTGACCGAATTCATAATAACCTAAAAATTTAGTGTACACTGTACTTTTAATTTAACTAAAGGCTTGAGTTTAGATTTTCACAGACTATTTCCATTCCTATCTCCACATTATGCCCATAAACATTCATGACCATCACAATAAAGAATTGGCATTGCTTATCTTATGACACATAATAAACTCTAATAAAGTAATATCTCTATGGGAGCATAGTTAACATATTTATATCTCTCTAGAAAAGGAACAATTTAATTTTAAACACAATGTTCTACAGCCCTTCTGCTTATCCCTTTGATTAAATACTTGAGAGACTAAGAATTCTCCTGCTATTGATCACAAAAAAAAACGCATCATCAATCAACCTCATACCCTATTGCATCGAAGAACAAAACGCCATTGTGTTGCATATTCATACACTTGATTTAAGAAACATCTCTCAAAACTTCTAAGCTCGTTTTGTGACAACACCTATGAATGTGGTATACTACAAAACCCTTTAGGCGCCACCATCTTTACTCTATGGAAGGAGAAAGCCGGCACCCATCACACTATTTATCATCCCCCAATGTTGCAACAGTTCTCGGCACTTGAGACAATTCATAAGAAGGATTTTTAGTCCTTTCTTGTACAGTTTTTATCACACGGTAATCCTGCTTGTAACATGCAAGTAAATGATTTGATTGATTCAACAAATAACAGACTTGGGATGAGAGAAATTTACGGTATTTGAAACTTTCATTCAACTTACGAAACAGTCTATTATTATAAGTCAATATATTATTTAATAAAACCAAAAAAAATAAAGCAGCTTAAAAGTTGAATGATATATTTAAATTTGAAAAACTATGTACTTTCGAAGATATCAAAAAAAATCTCTACAAGCAATGCAATAAATGTTTAAAATATAAGCTAAATTTCTCATACAATAACATAAGAGATCAATAAAAAACGTATTTCAACTCAAATTTTATTTTGATCTTTACGTTTTTTGCGCAACTGTTGCCACCACTCAAGACGTTTCACAATTTCACGCTCAAAACCACGCTCAACTGGTTTATAATAACTCTGACGCCCAAGTTTTTCGGGAAAATATTCTTGTCCTGAAAAAGCGTCTGGTTCATCATGGTCATAACAATAACCACTTCCATACCCTTCTTCCTTCATAAATTTCGTAGGAGCATTAAGAATATGCTTAGGAGGTGATAAAGAGCCATTTTTGCGCGCACAACGCAGTGCTGCTTTATACGCGAGATATGCTGCATTTGACTTTGGCGCAGTTGCAACATAAAGACATGCTTGCGCCAAAGCCAACTCTCCTTCTGGTGATCCTAAATAATCATAAGCATCTTTTGCTGCATTACAAATGACAAGAGCTTGAGGATCCGCCAAACCAATATCTTCAACAGCCATACGAACCAATCTTCGCCCAATATAGAGAGGATCTTCACCAGCATCCAACATACGTGCCAAATAATAAAGCGCAGCATCAGGATCAGATCCACGAATGGATTTATGCAACGCTGAAATGAGATTATAATGCCCATCTCGTCCTTTATCATAAATGGGCGCACGACGCTGAATAACTTTTTGCAAAGCAACAACATCAAGAATCTCTCCCAATGGAGCAATAGACCAAACTTCCTCTGCCAATGTTAACGCTACCCGCGCATCACCATCAGACATCTCTATCAAAACGTCTCTGGCATCATTATCCAAGGGAAGAATTTTTCCCTCCACTTCTTCAGCACGCTTCAAAAGCATGTCCAAACTTTCATGATCATGAGAAAGAAATGTTAAAACACGTGCACGCGAAAGAAGGGCAGCATTCAGTTCAAAAGAAGGATTTTCGGTTGTTGCACCTATAAGTACCACAGTACCCTCTTCCATCACAGAAAGAAAACTATCCTGCTGAGCACGATTAAACCGATGAATTTCATCAACAAAGAGAAGTGTTTTATCCCCAGATATAAAACGCCTCTGCGCAACTTCAAAAATCTTTTTAAGTTCAGAAACTCCTGTAAAAATAGCAGAAACCTGTTCAAACGCGAAATTTGTTTCAAGGGCTAACAAACGTGCAACGGTCGTTTTTCCCGTCCCTGGAGGTCCCCAAAAAATCATCGATCCAATTGAGCCAGTTGCCGCCATACGTGAAAGCAAACCATCCTCTCCAATCAAATGCTTTTGTCCCACAACATCATTGAGAGAACAAGGGCGCATTCTTTCTGCAAGTGGCTGATTTTTATTAACTTGAAAATCAAACGACGAAGTAAAAAAATCTTTCTTCAAAAAAAACCTCAACGAATAAATTGACGAATATACATACCATCACGTTCATATTCCAATTGCCACATATTTGAGCGACCTTGCATAAGAACCTTTTTCAACTGATGAACTGTTTGAATTTTATGGCCATTTACAACACGTAGAATATCTCCTGACTGAAAAATTCCAGCTGCATTGCTCATTTCCTCAAGATTGGTAATCACAACCCCTTTTGCAGATATAGGAAGATGAAAACGTCGACTATTTTGCGGTGTTAAATCTAACACCTCAGCACCAGCAAGAGGACTGTCACCCGTAATTTTTTCAGATTTTAAAAATGCAGTTTCTGATATTGATGAAACTGTTATTTGTGTTTTTAAAGTTTTTCCACTTCGTAAATATTCCAAGGCAAGACTATGCTCAACGTCAGCTGTCATCAAACGATAACCAAGACTATCTGGACTGTCAACGCGTACCCCCTGCACACTCAAAATAACATCACCTACTTTCAATCCAGCTTTTTCAGCAGGACTATCTTTGATAACTTCAATAATCAGAGCACCATAGGGACGTTCTAAACCTAAACCACCAGCAATATCAGGTGTAACATTTTGAAAAGAAGCCCCAATATAAGGCGGCACAAAATATTTTCCACCGCGTTTAACAGTATCAAGCATTACTTTTACAAGATTAACTGGAATAGCAAAACCAATCCCTACCGAACCACCGGAACGCGAATAAATAGCCGTATTAATTCCGATTAACTGACCTTTCATATCAATTAAAGCGCCACCAGAATTCCCTGGATTAATGGCTGCGTCTGTTTGAATAAAAAAGTCAAAATCAGAAATCCCAACACGTGTACGCGCTTGCGCTGAAACAATACCACTTGTAACTGTTTGACCAACACCAAAAGGATTACCAATAGCCAGAACAAGATCACCAACTTCAACAGCATCAGAATTTCCCAAAGAAAGAACAGGAAATTGAGCATCTTTTTCCTCAACTTCAAGAATTGCAATATCAGTCGCTTCATCTTTGAGCACAACCTTACTCTCAAACTCCCGCCCATCAGAAAAAGCCACTTTAATTTCGCTTGCATCTTTAATGACGTGGTAATTTGTAACAATCAAACCACGTGCATCAACAATCACCCCTGATCCTAATGACGATTGCTTACGAACAGGAAATTTATTTTGAAAACGACCAAAAAATTGCTCAAAAAATGGATCGCCTTCAAAAGGTGATCGTGCTCTAATTTGTCGAGCTGCATAAATATTTACAACAGATGGAACTGTCTTTTTAACTAAAGGAGAAAATGAAAGAGTGATTTCTGTTTGTGTTTGAGGAACATGAGCATATACATGATCAAATGATATCTGCATCATAATTGCAAAAAAAATCCGCACCCAAAAAGAATACCTCATAATCCACTCCTTATAAAATCAGCACATTCTGTTGAAGATTAATAGAATAAAAAAACGCATCCCCGCAAATTAAGGATCTCTATTAATATTTCATAATAGAGAATAAAAACAACCTATTTGAACAATAAATATTATAAAAATAAGATAATTCAATACTCTATAATTTTCTCTCTGCACCTATTTCTCAACTAAAATAAACTTAAAAATACTCACAAAAAAACCGCCCAAAACAAGGCGGCCTTTAAAAATCCAACAGAATAAAAAAACTCTACGAAGATGTTCCCTTTTCATTCTCAGAAGCCTCCATGCGAGCACGATCCCCAGCACCCTTCGCTTCAACATCACGATCAACAAACTCTATAACAGCCATGGGTGCATTATCACCGGTACGAAACCCCGCTTTCATAATACGCAAATACCCACCGTTGCGTGATGCATAACGTGGCGCAAGCGTATCAAATAATTTTGCAACCTTTCCCGCATCACGAAGTGCTGCAATTGCTTGCCGACGCGCATGCAAACCACCACGCTTACCAAGAGTAACGAGTTTTTCAACAATAGGACGAATTTCTTTAGCCTTTGGAAGCGTTGTCACAATCTGCTCATGCTCGATCAACGAAGTTGCCATATTTGCAAACATCGCTTTACGGTGACTGGCAGTACGATTCAACTTGCGTCCTGACTTACTATGGCGCATAAGCCCTCTCCTTAAATTCTAATTTTAATATTGATCTTCATAACGTTTTGCAAGATCATCAATGTTCTCAGGCGGCCACGCAGGAATTTCCATTCCAAGATGTAAACCCATACACGCCAAAACTTCTTTAATCTCATTCAACGATTTGCGACCAAAATTCGGTGTCCGAAGCATTTCAGATTCTGTTTTTTGAATCAGATCACCAATATAGACAATATTATCATTCTTAAGACAATTTGCCGAACGAACTGAAAGTTCTAATTCATCCACTTTTTTGAGAAGTGCAGGATTAAAAGAAAGCTCAGAATCAACCTCTTCAATAGGCTCCTTCTGTGGCTCTTCAAAGTTAATAAATAACGATAATTGATCCTGAAGAATGCGTGCTGCAAAAGCAACAGCATCCTCTCCATTAACAGCACCATTCGTTTCAATCGTTAAGGTCAATTTATCATAATCCAAAACTTGACCTTCACGCGTATTTTCCACTTTATAAGAAACTTTACGAATTGGTGAATAAAGACTATCAATTGGAATAAGCCCTATACGTGCATCATCAACACAATTACGATCAGATGGAACATAACCCTTTCCTGTGTTGACAATAAATTCCATACGAATCTCAGCATCTTCATCAAGAGTACAAATAACATGATCTGGATTTAGAATTTCCATATCCCCGACTGTACTGATATCTCCCGCTTTCACGACACCAGGCCCCTCTTTATAAACGACGACACGTTTAGGCCCTTCTTCTTCCATACGAAGCGCAATTTCTTTTATATTCAGAATAATATCCGTAACATCCTCACGCACACCTGGAATCGATGAAAATTCATGCAAGACACCGTCAATCTGCACAGCAGTAATAGCAGCACCACGAAGCGAAGATAACAACACGCGACGAAGCGCATTTCCTAAGGTTAAACCAAAACCACGCTCAAGAGGCTCAGCAATCACACTTATAATATTTGGATTATCATGTGCACATGATTCAACCTTATTGGGTTTAATAAGTTCCTGCCAGTTTTTCTGGATCATATTTTTATTCCCGTTCTTTAGTTCCGTTACCATTCAATCGTAACGACCAATGTGAACATCAGAGAAATCTCCGACAACAAAAAACAACACCCAATTAAACACGCCGCCTTTTCCGTGGACGACATCCATTATGAGGAATTGGTGTTACATCGCGAATAGAAGTAATGACAAAACCAACAGATTGCAATGCACGTAGAGCAGATTCACGCCCTGATCCAGGCCCACAAACTTCGACTTCCAAAGAACGCATACCATGCTCTTGCGCTTTTCTTGCACAATCCTCCGCAGCAACTTGAGCAGCAAAAGGCGTCGATTTACGCGCACCTTTAAACCCCTGAGCCCCAGCAGATGACCAAGCAATTGCATTACCCTGAGCATCAGTAATAGTAATCATTGTGTTATTAAATGTTGAATTAATATGCACAACACCCGATGAAATATTCTTACGTTCGCGACGACGAACACGTGTGGCTTCCTTGGCCATAATTTCCCTTTCAACGATCTCATCACTGCCGTAACATCAGCAGCTCCACCTTTTTTTCCTTGTCAAACAAATCAAACAAGAAAAAAGAATATATAAAAACCTTCCACAAAGGCCCTTATTTCTTCTTACCAGCAATTGCCTTAGCCGGACCTTTACGCGTACGGGCATTCGTATGTGTACGCTGTCCTCGGACAGGCAAAGACCGGCGATGACGCAATCCTCGATAACAACCAAGGTCCATCAAACGCTTAACATTCATAGCAACCTCACGACGAAGATCACCTTCAACTTGATAGCCCTGATCTATAGCCTCACGAATCTGCAGCACCTCAGCATCTGAAAGCTCATGCACACGACGCCCCAAAGGAATGCCAACTCTTTCAATAATTTCTTGAGCAAATTTTGGTCCAATCCCGTGGATATATTGAAGCGCAATAATTACACGCTTATTTGTCGGGATATTGACGCCAGCAATACGAGCCACGCCTACTCTCCTTAGTTATTTTGACAAATTGTTATAAAATACCTGATATACCTTACAGAAAAAAATAGACTCAGAAAAAAATTCTTCCGAATCCTCTTATTTCACTAAAATAAATTAAATTTACTTCTGATAGATTTCATCTCAAAAGTCAACTCTTTTCATTTATTTCTAAAAAAAATCTCATGAAAGAAAACTTCTAATCATACGTGTCACTTCAGCAACACCAATCATTCCATCAACAACTTTCAACATCCCCCTCTCTGAATAAAACTTTGATAAGGGAGCTGTTTTTTCACGATATTCCACTAATCTTTTTGCAAAAGCAACAGGATTGTCATCTAAACGAACCTGTCCACCAGCCGCTATTGTTTCCTCAACACGCTTCTTCATACGTTCAATCAACACGTCTTCATCAACACACAACTCAATAACAGCATTAAGCCGCGTATTTTTTGAATCCAGTATCTGTTGCAACGCTTCCGCCTGCCCCACAGTTCGCGGATATCCATCCAAAACAAAACCGTTTACACAATCAGCTTCATCAATCCGATCTGATACGATTTGGTTAACAATACTATCAGGAACCAAAGCACCAGAACTTATAATAGCTTTAGCTTTTTTACCAATCTCCGTTTCTTTGGCAATCACCTCACGCAACATATCTCCTGTTGATAAATGAGGAATGTTATATTCCTCAGTCAACATTTTTGCTTGCGTACCTTTTCCCGCTCCAGGAGGACCTAAAAGAATAACTCTCATCGATTCCTTCTACCTCCACGAAGTTTTGATTTTTTTATCAACCCTTCATATTGGTGGGCAACAAGATGCCCCTGAATTTGAGCAACCGTATCAAGTGTAACAGTAACAACAATCAACAAGGATGTTCCCCCAAGATAAAAAGGAACCTGTAATGCAGATATCATAAATTCAGGTAACAAACAAACCAAGATAATATAAACAGCGCCCACAACAGTAATACGCGTCAAAACGTAATCAATATATTCGGCTGTACGCTCACCTGGACGAATCCCTGGAATAAAACCAGAATGCTTTTTCAATTGATCTGCAGTATCACTTGGATTAAACACAATAGCTGTATAAAAAAAGCAAAAAAACGCCATTAAAAATGCATAAACAATCATATAAAGTGGCTGTCCATGACCAAGAGCATAAGAAATCTCCTGAACCCATTGTGGCATTTTATCAGAAAAATTATTAATAGTGGCAGGCAATAATAATAAAGATGAAGCAAAAATAGGTGGAATAACACCAGCAGTATTCAACTTTAAAGGAAGATGCGACATATCTCCTTGAAACATTTGATTACCGACCTGACGTTTCGGATATTGGATAAGAATTCGCCGTTGTGCACGCTCTATAAAAACAATAAGCCCAATAACCAAAACAGCAATAAGAACGATTCCTATTAAAAGAAAAGTTGATAAATCAGCCTGACTATGAGCTGTCAAAAGCTGAGCAAAAGTAGAAGGAAAGTTGGCTACAATCCCTGTAAAAATGATAAGAGAAACCCCATTACCAACACCACGTGACGTAATTTGCTCGCCAAGCCACATAAGAAACATCGTTCCGCCAACAAGTGTAATAACAGAAGAAAAACGAAACATAAGACCTGGTTCTAAAACAATTTGAAGCCCCGACCCTATACCGCTTTCAAGCGCAACCGCAATACCAAAAGCTTGTAGAATTGCCAATACGACTGTTACATAACGCGTATATTGATTGATAATCTTACGACCTAAATCCCCTTCTTTTTTAAGAGTCTCCAAAGAAGGAATAATAGATGTTAACAATTGCACAATAATAGATGCCGATATATAAGGCATGATACCCAGCGCAAAAATAGCCATACGCCCAACGGCACCTCCAGCAAACATATTAAAGAGTCCTAATACACCAGACGCGTGATGTTCAAATGTTTGCCGCAAAGCATCGATATTGATACCTGGAAGAGAGATGTAAGTGCCAAAACGATATACAAGAAGCGCCAACAGAGTAAACCAGATGCGTTTCTTTAATTCAGTTGCACGCGAAAAGGTACCGAAGTTTATATTGGAAGCAAATTGCTCTGCTGCTGATGCCATAAAACGTCTCCACTTTACACTCCAGTTCTTTAAATCACAGAAGTATAATCCTAAAATTCACATACGCATACACAAATAAATGCAGAACTTAAACAAGTCTCCACAAAAGATCCCACAAAACAAATATAATTCTTCTTTAGGTCTCTATTCATATTAAAAAAATTATCGAGCAATATCAGGAAAAATGACCTGACCACCCACTTTTTCAATCTTAACACGAGCAGCTTGTGAAGCACCAGAAACATGAAAGGTAATCTTAGCCTTCAAATCACCATCAGAAAGAAGACGAACCCCATCTTTTTCACGACGAATAATACCAGACTCTTTCAAAGCAATCATATCAACAGGCTTTTCAATATTCAACTTACCCGCATCAACTGCCAACTGAATACGTCCTAGTGAAACTTCATTGTAGGTTTTGGCAAAGAAATTTCTAAATCCACGTTTTGGCAAACGACGATAGATAGGCATTTGCCCACCTTCAAAACCATTAAGGGAAACACCAGAACGTGACTTTTGCCCTTTTACACCACGACCACCAGTCTTACCCATACCGGAACCAATGCCACGCCCAACACGCTTACGATTTTTTATTGCGCCTTCGCAATCACGCAGTTCATTGAGTTTCATATATAATACTCCCGCAACCCTTAACCTTCATCTATAACGCGAACAAGATGCCGAACCCGAGCAATCATACCCCGCACACAAAGTGTATCATCTAAAACGCGCCGACGACGCATTTTATTTAGTCCAAGCCCCTTTAAGGTTGCACGCTGAATCTGTGAGTTTCGAATAGGGCTTCCAATTTGCTCCACCGTCACAGTTTTATTACTCTGAGATTTTTTCTGAACCATTTCCTAATTCCTTTTCTGATAATCTCAGAAACTACCCTTCTAGGTCAACTAAATGGCGACGACGCGCCTGCAAAGTCGAATATTTTATACCACGTTGAGCAGCAATATCTCTAGGATGCATTTGATGTTTCAATGCATCAAATGTTGCACGAACCATGTTATAAGGATTCGACGATCCTAGCGATTTTGCAACGACATCCTGCATACCAAGAGCTTCAAAAATAGCACGCATCGGTCCCCCAGCAATAATACCAGTACCAGCAGAAGCCGAACGTAGCAAAACACGCCCAGCTCCGTGACGACCTTCAAGATCATGATGCAATGTACGCCCAGACCGAAGTGGAACATAAATCATCCCACGCTTTGCAGATTCCGTTGCTTTACGAACGGCTTCGGGAACTTCGCGGGCTTTACCATGTCCAAAACCCACACGTCCTTTTTGATCTCCAACGACAACAAGAGCAGCAAAACCAAAACGCCGACCACCCTTTACAACTTTAGCAACACGATTGATATGAACGAGCCTATCGACAAATTCATTATCGCGTTCTTCTCTATCACCACGTTCTTTTTGTGCCATTCCTCATTCCTTTTTCTTTTCCGGAAGCACGATAACAAAGTCCCTCACCAAACTGGAAGAACTTAAACGAAAAACTCTAAACTCTCCTTACTCATTCATAAATAAGAAATTTTAGAAATTCAAACCACCTTCACGAGCAGCCTCAGCTAAAGCTTTGACGCGACCATGGTACACATACGCTCCACGATCAAAAACCACCTCATTAACACCCGCTTTCTTCGCACGCTCAGCAATTAACTTACCAACAGCAAAAGCTGCCTTTTTATCAGCACCACTCTTTAACGACTTTTTTAAATCACTTTCAAGAGTAGAGGCTGAAACAAGTGTACATCCCCGCAAATCATCGATAACTTGAGCATAAATGTTCTGATTTGAACGATAAACACTAAGCCGAGGACGATCATGAGAAACCATTTTAATTCTACGACGAACACGCCTTGCACGACGTTGGATAATGTCCTTAGATGAAACCATAATACAAAATCCTTATTTCTTTTTACCTTCTTTACGGAAGATACGTTCATCTGCATGCTTAACACCCTTACCTTTATAAGGTTCAGGCCTACGATACTCCCGAATCTCCGCTGCAACTTGTCCAACTTGCTGTTTATCAATTCCAGAAACAACAATTTCTGTTGGCTTAGGAACAGTCACAGTAACACCCGACGGAACTTTATAAACCACATCATGCGAAAAGCCCAGAGATAGTTGAACATCCTTACCCTGCAAAGCAGCACGATAACCAACCCCATTAATCTCCAACCTCTTTTCAAAACCATCTTTCACACCACAAAAAATGTTCTCAATCATTGAGCGCGACATTCCCCATTTAGAACGCGCATCTTTTGACTGATCCCGCGGCATAACTGATATGATATTTTCCTCAAGTTTGACTAAGACTTCATCATTGACGACGTAACTCAGCTCACCTTTTGGACCTTTTGCCTTAACCAGCTGACCTTCAACAGTAGCAGTAACTCCAGAAGGAATTGAAATGGGTTTCTTTCCAATACGAGACATTGTTCTAACCTACTTTTTCTTCCGTTTTCTTGACATAACTTAGAAAACACGACAAAGGAGTTCTCCACCAACATTCTGTTCACGCGCCTCATGATCTGCCATGACGCCTTTAGGAGTCGATAAAATCGAAATACCAAGGCCATTAGCCACCTGTGGAAGTGACTTAGCAGAAACATACACACGACGCCCTGGCTTTGATACACGTGAAATCTCACGAATAGCAGCCAGCCCTTCAAAATACTTCAATTCGATTTCAATCTCAGCTTTCCCATCACCTAAATCAATTTGATTATATCCGCGAATATAACCTTCCGACTGAAGAACATCAAGAACGTGCGCACGAAGCTTCGAAGCTGGAGTAACTACTTTACCTTTTTTACGACCAAGTGCATTACGAATACGTGTTAACATATCACCAAGAGGATCTGACATAGACATTAAATAATCTCCTCTTACCAACTAGATTTTACAATACCAGGAATATAGCCAATAGAGCCAAGCTCACGCAACGCAATTCGCGACATTTTTAATTTACGATAATAAGCCCGCGGACGACCTGAAACCTCACAGCGATTACGAATACGAACTTTCGAAGAATTACGCGGTAACTCTGCCAACTGAACAGAAGCTTTAAAACGTTCTTCAAGAGAAACCTTCTGATCCATAACTATTGCTTTCAAACGTGCACGACGGGCAGCATAACGCTTTACCATCACCTCACGACGCTTATTTTTTTCAACGGCACTTACTTTGGCCATAATTTCACCTCACTATGCTTGCCGTTACGAACGAAAAGGAAAATTAAAAGCACGCAATAATTCACGAGCCTCATCATCCGTTTTTGCTGTCGTACAAACGATAATATCCATGCCCCAAATTTGATCAACTTTATCATAGTTGATTTCTGGAAACACAATGTGTTCTTTAATACCCATAGCAAAATTGCCACGACCATCAAAACTCTTTGGATTTAAACCACGAAAGTCACGAACCCGCGGAAGAGCAATCGTAACAAGACGATCTAAAAACTCAAACATACGATCTTTACGCAATGTAACTTTAGCCCCAAGAGGCATTCCTTCACGAACCTTAAAGGTCGCAATAGAATTACGCGCACGCGTAACAACAGCCTTCTGCCCCGTTATTAGCCCTAAATCCTCAGCAGCAAGGGAAGGCTTCTTCGAATCAGCAGTTGCTTCACCTATGCCCATATTTATTACAACTTTATCAATCCGCGGAATTTGCATCGCATTTCTGTAATTAAACTTCTCTTGAAGCGCTTTACGAATCACTTCAAAATAATGCGCTTTCATACGCGGTACTTGTCTTTCCTCAGCCATTAATCAACTCTCCCGAACGCTTGGCAAAACGCACCTTATTACCATCTGCATTCATACGAAAGCCTACACGTGTAGGCTTACCATCTTTAGGATCAGCAATCGCCAAATTAGACAGATGAATCGGAGCTTCTTTAGAAATAATTCCAGCCTCTTGCTTCTGCGTTTGACGTTGATGACGTTTAATCATATTAATCCCACGAACAAAAGCCTTATTCTCTTTTGGACTAACCTTAATTACTTCACCACTACATCCTTTATCCTTACCGGACAAAACAACAACTTTATCACCTTTTCGAATCTTCTGCATAACATTTACTCCTTATAGAACTTCAGGAGCAAGCGAGATGATCTTCATATGATTCCTACCACGCAATTCGCGGGGAACAGGTCCAAAGATACGAGTACCAATCGGCTCTTTTTTATTATCCACTAAAACCGCAGCATTACTATCAAAACGAATGACACTACCATCTGCGCGACGAATATCCTTAGCAGTACGAACCACAACAGCTTTCATAACATCACCTTTTTTAACACGGCCACGAGGAATTGCATCCTTAACCGAAACAACAATAATGTCACCGACCGAAGCATATTTCCGCTTTGAACCGCCTAACACCTTGATGCACATGACACGACGCGCTCCAGAATTATCAGCAACGTCGAGATTTGTTTGCATCTGAATCATGACTGGCCACCTTCTCTTAACACATATATCCGATTGTACCTTTTATACACTCGGATTTGCCTGCCAAATAACGATAAATTCATCGCCTTCAAATTTATCAATGATAAAAACACTGTTAAATTCTAAAACAATAAACTTAACCCATTACGCTACATTGTCTTTTACAACAATCCAACATTTATCTTTCGAAATTGGTCTAGATTCTTGAATAGAAACTTGATCCCCAATCTTGAATTGGTTGTTTTCGTCATGCGCTTTATAATTTTTAGACTGCCGAACAGTCTTCTTAAGAAGCGGATGAGAATAACGGCGTTCAACTTTGACAACAACAGTCTTATCACTTTTGTCGCTAATAACAACACCCTGCAAAACGCGTTTAGGCATCTCTTATTTCCTTAAACCTTAGTTTCACTTATCTTTTGACGAAGAAAAGTTTTAATACGCGCAATATCACGACGAACTTGTCTAACACGCGCAGTCTTTTCTAATTGACCTGTTGCTTGTTGAAAACGCAAATTAAATTGCTCTTTCTTTAACTTAGCCAATTCATCTTTCATTTGGTCGAGCGTTTGCGCCCGTAATTCTGTGGCTCTCATCGCTTAACCTCATTATTCAGCAATACGCTGGATGAAACGCGTTTTTATAGGCAACTTTGCAGCACCCAACCTTAGCGCTTCACGTGCAACATCTTCCGGAACTCCATCAAGCTCAAACATGACGCGCCCAGGAGCAACACGTGCAGCCCAATAATCAACACTTCCCTTACCTTTACCCATACGAACTTCAGTCGGTTTAGATGTAACCGGAAGATCTGGAAAAATGCGAATCCACACACGACCAGAACGCTTCATATAACGTGTAATCGCACGACGCGCCGCTTCAATTTGACGAGCAGTAACCCGCTCCGGCTCAACAGCCTTCAAACCGTAGGCACCGAAATTCAAATCCGTACCACCCTTCGCAGAACCGTGAATACGGCCTTTGAACTGTTTACGGAACTTTGTGCGCTTTGGCTGCAACATTGTTCTCTACTCCAAATTTTAGTTCAATCTCAAAAACTAAGCATTTTCGCGGCGACGATTCGATGAAGAACCAGATTGATCAGCTTCCGTAGCACGACGTTCTGAAGCCATCGGATCATGCTCAAGAATCTCACCCTTAAAGACCCAAACTTTAATACCACAAATACCATAAGCGGTCTTAGCTTCTGCTGTACCGTAATCAACATCAGAACGCAAGGTATGAAGTGGAACACGACCTTCACGATACCATTCCATACGAGCAATTTCAGCACCACCAAGACGGCCAGAACAATTGATACGAATACCTTCCGCACCAAGACGCATAGCAGACTGAACAGCACGCTTCATTGCACGACGAAAAGCAACACGACGCTCTAACTGTTGAGCAATTGATTGCGCAATAATTGTCGCATCAATCTCCGGTTTACGAATCTCCACAATATTCAATGAAGTTTCAGCATCCGTCATTTCTGAAAGCTTACGACGAAGCTTTTCGATATCAGCACCCTTTTTACCAATAATCAAACCAGGACGTGCAGAATGAATCGTAATACGACACTTCTTATGAGGACGCTCAATAACAACCTTAGAAATAGCCGCCTGTTTAAGCTCCTCAAGCACATATGAACGAATTTTCAAATCTTCATGAAGAAGGCGCCCATATTCACCACTATCAGCATACCAACGAGAGTCCCAAGTCCGATTAACACCAAGACGAAGTCCTATTGGATTGATCTTCTGCCCCATTACGCGGCCTCCACTTTTTCGGTAACTTCACGAACAATAACAGTAAGATGCGAAAATGGACGTTCAATTCTACTAGCACGCCCTCGACCACGAACATGAAAGCGCTTCATCACTATCGACTTACCAACATAAGCTTCCGCCACAACAAGCGAATCAATATCAAGATCGTGGTTATTTTCTGCATTTGCAATTGCTGATTCAAGCGTTTTTTTCACAGTAGCAGCAATACGCTTGCGTGAAAACATCAAATCAGCGAGCGCTACATTAACTCTTTTACCACGAATCATTGCAGCAACTAAATTAAGCTTCTGCGGACTAACACGAATTGTCCGCGTGACAGCTCTTGCTTCATTATCTTTAAGCTGGCGCGAAACTTTAGCTTTTCCCATTCCTACTTCCTCTTCGCTTTTTTATCGGCACCATGACCATAATAAGTCCGGGTAGGAGCGAACTCACCAAACTTATGCCCAACCATCTCTTCAGAAACAGAAACAGGAATATGCTTATTACCGTTGTAAACACCAAAAGTTAAACCAACAAATTGTGGTAAAATAGTAGAGCGACGACTCCATATTTTTATAACTTCATTACGCCCACTTGCACGTACCTTCTCTGCTTTACCAAGAAGATAGCCGTCAACAAACGGACCTTTCCACACTGAACGAACCACTTCAGACTACCTTTCTCATTTCTTGCGTTGATGACGCGTACGCATAATAAATTTATCAGTGGCTTTATTGGAGCGCGTACGCTTACCTTTCGTAGGTTTACCCCAAGGAGATACTGGATGGCGCCCCCCCGATGTACGACCTTCACCACCACCGTGCGGATGATCAACGGGGTTCATAGCAACACCACGAACATGTGGACGTTTACCACGCCAACGTGACCGACCCGCCTTACCATCATTAATATTCCCATGATCAGGATTTGAAACAGCGCCAACAGTTGCAAAACAGCTACTCGGAACCAAACGCTGTTCACCAGAATTTAAACGAAGAATAGCCATACCATGATCTCGTCCAACCAACTGCGCATAAGCACCTGCTGAACGCGCAATCTGCCCTCCTTTTCCTGGCTTCATCTCAACATTATGAATAATTGTGCCTACAGGCATATTACCAAGAGGCATAGCATTACCTGGTTTAACATCCACATTTAAACCAGCCATAACAGAATCACCAACACCAAGACGCTGTGGCGCAAGAATATAACTCAATTGCCCATCCTCATAGCGGATTAAAGCAATAAAAGCGGTACGATTAGGATCGTATTCTAAACGCTCAACCTTTGCTGAAACATCACGTTTAAGACGCTTAAAGTCGACAAACCGATAACTACGTTTATGTCCACCACCCTGAAAACGAGCAGTAACACGACCGCGATTATTACGTCCACCCTTTGAAGACAAACCTTCAGTTAACATCTTTATAGGTTTTCCCTTATAAAGACAAGAACGTTCCACAATAACAAGCTGACGCTGCCCAGGTGTAGTTGGATTAAATTGCTTAAGTGCCATTATTCCTATCTCCGAGCCTCTTAAAGACCTGTCGAAACGTCGATAGTCTGACCACTGGCCAGAGTTACGATCGCTTTTTTGACATCACTCTGCCGACCAACTATACCTTTGAAACGCTTCACTTTACCCTTACGGACTATCGTGTTAACTGCTTTAACTTTTACGCTAAAAAGCGCTTCAATAGCAGCCTTAATCTCAGGCTTCGTCGCTTTCGGCGCGACATTAAAAGCAACTTGATTATATTCAGAAATCATAGTCGCCTTTTCAGTAATAACTGGACTAATAATTATATCATAATGGCGAAGATCTGTCATTTAAAACGCTCCTCAAGAGCCTCAACAGCTGCTTTTGATAAAACAAGTTTGCTGCGACGCAAAATATCATAAACATTAATTCCCTGAATAGGCAAAATGTCAATATTAGGGATATTAGAGGCTGCACGAAAAAAGTTAATATCAATCTCTTTACCACCAATCAAGAGAGCGTTATTAAATCCAAGCTTAGAAAAATGAGAAACAAGCATCTTCGTTTTAGCATCCTTAACAGTCAACTCATCCACAATAATCAAATCTTTTGCTTTTAATTTTGCAGATAAAGCAAGACGCAACCCAAGAGCACGAATCTTTTTAGGAAGATCATGCGCATGGCTGCGAACCACTGGTCCATGTGCCTTACCCCCACCTCTAAACTGCGGTGCACGTGCAGATGAATGTCGAGCACGCCCGGTTCCTTTCTGTTTAAACATTTTTGCCCCTGTTCGCGACACATCAGAACGACCTTGGGATTGATGACTTCCCTGCTGACGACGTGCAAGCTGCCAACGAACAACACGTTGCAAAATATCCTCACGCGGAACAAGATCAAAAATAGCTTCAGAAACCTTTAATTTGCCAGCTTCATTACCATCAAGAGTTTTAATTACAAGATCCATTATTAGGCTCCCTCAACTTCAGAGGTTTCCGTCACCGGAGTAACCATTTCCGCTTTCTCCTTCACAAGACGGCGAATACCGGCAGGCTTTGGAGCATTATCAGGAAGACGCTTCTTCACAGCATCCCGTATCAAAATCCAAGAACCTTTAGAACCAGAAACAGCACCACGCACTAAAATTAAACCACGCTCACTATCAGTGGAAATAACTTCAATATTCTGTGTTGTTACACGCACTTGCCCCATATGGCCGGCCATTTTTTTGCCTTTAAAAACTTTACCAGGATCTTGGCACTGCCCCGTAGAACCATGAGCACGATGTGTGATCGAATTACCATGGGAAGCACGATGCCCACCAAAGTTATGTCGTTTCATAACACCAGCAAACCCCTTACCAATACTGGTACCAGTCACATCAACTCTTTGTCCTGGAACAAAATGTTCCACTGTAATCTCAGTACCAACATCAAGAAGATTGTCGGGACTCACACGAAACTCTGCTATTTTGGCTTTAGGCTCAACAGAAGCCTTAGCAAAATGTCCACGAAGAGCTTGTGAAGTATTCTTAACCTTAGCAAAGCCTACACCTAATTGAACAGCAGTATAACCATTCTTTTCAACTGTACGCTGAGCAACGACTTGACAATTCTCCAAACGAAGTACCGTCACCGGCACATGCTCACCAGCATCATTATAAATACGGGTCATGCCCAGCTTCTGTGCTATTACACCTGAACGCATCGGGTCTGTTCCTTCTGTCCTCAAACCTCAGAGCTTAATTTCTACATCCACACCAGCAGAAAGATCGAGCTTCATAAGCGCATCCACTGTTTGCGGCGTTGGATCAACAATGTCAAGAAGACGCTTATGTGTTCGCATCTCAAACTGCTCACGACTTTTCTTATCGATATGCGGTCCACGATTGACCGTAAACTTCTCAATCCGCGTCGGAAGCGGAATGGGACCACGGACATTTGCACCGGTACGTTTAGCAGTCGATACAATCTCACGCGTCGACGTATCAAGAATTCTATGATCAAACGCTTTCAAGCGAATGCGAATATTCTGACTGTTCATGCTCTTTATTTCCCTGTTATACAAAGTGCATTAATAATTAAAGCACTCAACAAGCATTATTTATTCAATGATCTTAGAGACGATACCGGCACCAACAGTACGACCACCTTCACGAATAGCAAAAC